>JBGVFH010000038.1:0-61447 GCA_045120955.1 Eubacteriales bacterium
AGGATCGCCCGTGCGAAGTATTTGCTTGAGCAAAACAAGTACAACAACGCAGAGATCGCGGCGCTGACCGGCTACACAAATGAGTATCATTTTATACGGCAGTTTAAAAAGATAGAGGGCATCACTCCCAAGCAATACGCAAAGGCGAAGGCGAGAACACAGGTAAATTGAATTTTTTTGTTCTGCATATTGACAATTCACTATCAAAGTGATATCATATTGATATCAACAAAAGTTCATGATAACTTTTGAATTAATATTAGTGCTCTATAAGGAGGCATATTATGCAGGAAAAGATCATTGGTAAAAAGAGCAACGGTATGGCGGTGCTCCTATTGACGAGTGTTTTGTACATTGCGGCAATATTTGCGGTAATCGGCGGCGGATTAATGCTGGACGGAGGGCAGACTGCGGCAGGCACGGTGCTTCTCGTTGCGGGTATAGTTTGGCTGTGCATCGGCTGGCTGCCGTATCTCGGTCTGAAGGTACTAAAGCCGCAGGAGGCGTTGGTACTGACGCTTTTTGGTAAATACGTAGGCACACTTAAAAAAGACGGTTTTTACTATGTAAATCCGTTTTGCACTGCTGTAAACCCTGCCGCAAAGACAAAGCTCAACCAAAGCGGTGATGTGGACGGAGCAAAGAACCGTTCGGTTATTTTATCGGCGGCTATGCAAGCTCCGACATTTGATATGGACATGGCGAGCAAGAAGGTATCGCTTAAGATAATGACGCTCAACAACAACCGTCAGAAGATAAACGACTGTCTCGGCAATCCCATAGAAATAGGCATTGCTGTTATGTGGCGTGTTGTTGACACGGCAAAGGCGGTATTTAACGTTGATAACTACAAGGAGTACCTCTCGCTTCAGTGCGACAGCGCTCTGAGAAACATCGTGCGCATATATCCGTATGACGTGGCACCGGGAGTTGATACAACGGGTGACGGTGTGGCTGACGAGGGAAGTTTGAGAGGCTCAAGTGAGGTCGTAGCGCAGAGGATCAGAGACGAGATACAGCAAAAGGTAACAGAGGCGGGTCTTGAGATAATCGAGGCAAGGATCACATACCTTGCGTATGCTCCCGAAATTGCGGCTGTGATGCTGCAAAGACAGCAGGCATCCGCTATTATAGACGCAAGAAGAATGATAGTAGACGGTGCTGTTGGGATGGTTGAGATGGCACTCGAAAGACTCGGAGAAAAACAGCTTGTTGAGCTTGACGAGGAGCGCAAGGCGGCAATGGTATCAAATCTGCTTGTCGTTTTGTGCGGAAACCGTGATGCGCAGCCTGTAGTAAATTCGGGAAGCTTGTATTGATATGGGTGAAAACACAAAGAAACAGGTTCCGCTTCGTCTCTCGGAAAAACTGTATAATGCTATTGCCGCATGGGCAGAGGACGACTTTCGCTCGGTGAACGGACAGATAGAGTATCTGTTGACTGAGTGTGTCAAACAAAGAAAAAAGAACGGAAAGTATGTCTCTGATGAGATAGATAAAGTGATAGAGCTCGATATAGAATAAAGCGAGAAATAAAGATGCGCCGCAAAAATGTTCTCAATACCCAAAATACCCTTTCACCATTCCCCTCAAAGTCATTTTGGCTCTTGAGGGGAATGTCTTTTTTACTTGCGCTCTGACATAATGCACATAATTATTACATATTTTTCCGAAATACAAATAATAATACACAAAAACCAAAGCAATTATGTATTGCTTTTTTTACCATAACATGATATAATTAGTATAGAAGGGCAAACAAAAAGACAGTTTGCAGAGAAAAGCAATTCAAAATCAACTTGTTTTCCACAAGATCAGAGCAGTTCTGTTGCTATTCTCTATCCTTACACTCCCCACGTGCAGACGCAAGCACGTCAGAGCTATCATTTGATATGAATATGTGTTTTAGACTATTTTTACAGGAGGTATAATCAAAATGGTTTTATTAAAACTCATCCCCCATTCATGCTTGCTCACGAAGCAAAGCTCTCTTTGAAGAGATGCTGAATTGCTCACATCGTGCGCAGCTTTATGTGCTGTGCCCCCAAAAGCAGCACCATTCAATTCCCACAGCAAATGATTTTCAAAACAACAATAGGAAAGAGGTAAAAAAATATGAAAAAAAGAAGATCAAATTGACCGCACTCATACTACTCATATCAGTAATATTCGGAACTTTATCTGTTTTTGCATCCGATAACAGCATGACAGAGATACGAAGTCTTAAGGCAAACGATGACCCCAACTTCCCTGTAGATTTTAGGCTATCGGTGCCGATGAATCAGGCAATTCTCGATCCCGGAGAGACCGTACCGGAAACAGCCCAGCTGAAGATCAGCATGAAGGAAGAATATGCCGATACATATTGCTATATGAATCATTTCAGTATAAAAGAAGATGAAAGCACAATAAATGAGAACGGAGAGAAAGCTCTCCCGTTGCTCTCCGATACAGCAGTGCCTGCCGATAGCACACTGACCGTTGATATTGTGCCTGATTATTCTTATAACTTCTCTTTTGAGACATATACAAGAACAGCTACAATAAAATATTTAGGCGTTTTCTACACGGGATATGATTGGGACGGTACGTTTTGCGTAGGTGTTACATATCATAAATACACCGATACCACAGTCGAAACTGCCGCCACATACGCTATTTCCAATGCTATGGTCAGCGAGACCGAAGATAACGGCACAATGGCTGCGGCTGATGAAATGTCTTTAGGAGCCATGGCACAGGGATGCATGACGAGCACATCTGATCACGATTATTATAAATTCACAACTATATCGGGGCAATCCGGTTACGTTGATATTCGAATGCACAACCCTGATTTATATTCGTATGTCGGTCCTGATCTTGAAGAAGGATTTGTTACAGATTATGACCTTGTTGTAAGAAACAGCAGCGGAACAATCATAGGTTCATCCTACAACAGAGAAGGCGTGGCAGATGAATATGTCCGAATCTCTGTGAGTGAAAATACGACCTATTACATAGAGACTGTGTGCTATCGCGAAAACGGCTCAAACGAAACATATATAATAGAAACGAACTACGACCAAACATTCACATGGTATACTCAAATGACATCGTATTGTACATCACCTGGAGAATACTATACATGGAATTCACACAATCTGGATAAAATGTTTTTTCCTCAGACCGATGCGGAATACGCAGCACTTCCTTTTATCAACAACAGTTCTATCTATAATCACCAAATGTCTACAGGTTGCAACATAGCCGCCGTAGCCATGGTACTAAGAAACATGAATGCCACCATGCAAGGAAGAGATATACGCATGGACGACTATGAGTCCGGATATATTGGAACTTTGATTGCCGACCCATATTCAGTAGTACTCGCAAATGCTGCAATTACATCTGATGATATAAAAAAGGAAGGCGATATTTGGAATGTATATCATGCAGACAGCACCGATACAGACAACACAAGTCCAAGAGTTACAGATCCGTTTTGCTTATATGATAATTTTAAAAGAATATGTCGGACATTCGGAGAAACTGCTCCAACCGTGGTAAGTTTAAGCAACACAAGTGAACAGCAAGCAATATATGATATCGAAGGAGCATTGGAAGCAGGCAACGGAGGAATTATTTTGAGACTTGAGACCACTTACGATGATGGTTCTCCGAAACACCATTCCATCGTAATAGTAGGTATAAATCCAAACAGTACGAGTTCAAGCAGTTTTGAAGATAGATTTCTTGTGTGCGACTCGGGTACTACATTTGCTGACAAAGGAGACAATGTTGTGTTCAGTTCTTCTTATTCATACATACACGGTTACAGGTTTGAGCATGCAACAAAATATTATGTTTTTGGGTAAAAGCAAACCAAAGGAGGTAATACATGAAACATAAAAACAAGAATATTATCCTAATAATCCTCTCTGTCTCTCTTTTGCTTATGTTGATATTCGCTGCCTGCGATCAAAGCAAAGGTGCTATAACAGATACCGATACGCAGACCGGTACCGATATTGCTGATACAACAAACGATACATCAAGTGATTCTTCATCGGATACGAGAATGGATACCGTATCAGTAAATGATAATACAAATGAAATAACGCAAATTTCAACTCTTATAGAAAACACCACCCTCTCCGAAAGTGAAAAGCAACAGCTGTATACAACAGCAGCTAAAGCCGTTGAAAACTGCAATTATCAATATGCATACGGTCTGTACATGCGTCTTGCAGCAGAGGGATACTCGGACAGCTTGGATAAAGCTGCCCAGTTAAGACGCAAAGCGTATTCTATGCCGGTAGCAACAGTATCCAAAGATGTTTTTTATCAGCTCGCTGATACAGAAGTTATCGATAACTGTGGCTTTTTATACCTGGATGAAAAAGGCACGCCTCAGTATATATACGCAATAATGGATGAAAACAATGAGATCAAAATAAACTCGCTTACACCTTATCCGGAGCTTACAGATGTTAGCTCGATAGCATATGCTGATAGTTTTCACGCATCACAATTATGGGTATGTATACTGATCATGGAAGACGGCACAATGAAATATATGTACGATGAGCCGTCTCTGCAATATAAGCAGTCTTTAAATGTCACAGACTTTCGTTTCGGTAAGAATTGGGGAGGTGCAGTAGAAGATCTGAATAATCATCTCCGTCCTTTTCTTGAAGCACAAACAGATATCGTGCAAATAGAGTATATAGCTGAAAGCTTTGATTTCATATTGCTCAAAGCTGATGGCACGGTCATACCGTATCATATGGCAATGAAATCTGATGAAGTAAAGGAATGGAAAAACATTGTTGATATCAGATATGAGTATCCTTCGCTCGTAAAAGGATTGGACAAGGACGGCAATTATTTCAGCACTATCGAAACAGAAGAAAAATTTGTTTTAAACAAGATACATTATATCGGAAATTCAGTTATTGACGGAGGTACTATTTATTCTGTTAATGATGATAACTCCGTTATTATACAGAAAGAAAATGTAGTTTTTGATATTTATGTGCCTTCCAAGCAATATTCTTCTAACAGTGACATTTACTACATTCTCTATGACGGCAAAATAGTCAACCAAAATGATGATGTCATAGCGGAAGCTCAAGATTACTCATATATATACAGCAAAGATTTTCTCAGCTACCAAATACAAGGCGAATTTTATATGATAGGTAATGACGGCAAAGTTGAAAAAGTATTTCACCGTTACTATGAAGACGAGACGTGGTTTAAAATGCTTGTCGAAAAGCTGCAAACAGTTACCGTGAAGGTAAAATAACCAGACCAACATCATTTCCAATAAAAAATGTATGCGGCGCATTTTTCTGGTTTTCAGCGGTAGAATTTCATACAAATAAAATGAGCCTTTTCGGATATTGTCCGAAAAGGCTCATTTGTCATTGACGAAGGTTTACTGTTCGTCTTTTTTATTGTTCTTTTTCTTTGTTACTGCGTTGAGGATTAAGGTTGCGATGATGATAATTCCGATGATGATAAATATGCCTACCATACCTGCGACAAGATATACGAGGTTGGATACAAATTCCATAGGCTTGAAAAATACGTTGAATTCCATATTGTTTACCCCTTTCCTTTATTAACCGAAGAAGTTCAGGATAAGACCGCCTGCGATAACAGATGCGATCTGCCCCGACACGTTTACGCCTATAGCGGGCATGAGCAGGAAGTTCTGGTTGTCTGCTTCAAGTCCGAGCTTGTTTACAATTCGGCCTGACATAGGGAATGCGGAGATACCTGCTGCGCCTATCATGGGGTTTATCTTCTTCTTTGAGAATACGTTGAGCAGCTTTGCAAAAAGGACACCGCCCGCTGTGTCAAATACGAATGCAAACAGACCGAGAGCAAGGATAAGAAGCGTTGCGGGGGTGAGGAACTCTGTTGCGACCATTCTCGTACCTATAGTAATTCCGAGGAATATCGTAATGAGGTTTGCGAGAACATTTTGTGCTGTGTTCGAGAGAGAATCAAGCACGCCGCACTCACGAATGAGGTTACCGAACATAAGAAATCCTACCAAAGACACGGAGGAGGGCGCTGCTATACCTGCAACGACAGTAATGATGATGGGGAAGAGGATGCGTGTGAGCTTTGATACCTGATTTTGCTCAAAGTCCATACGGATACGGCGTTCCTTCTTTGTAGTAAGCAGCTTGATGATAGGAGGCTGAATTATCGGTACGAGCGCCATGTACGAGTATGCGGCTACCATGATAGCTCCCTGAAGCTCCGAGTTGAGCTTTTGCGATACGACGATTGCCGTAGGACCGTCAGCCGCACCGATGATACCGATAGAAGCGGCATCATTTATCGGGAAGAATATGGAAGCGAGACAGAAGGTAAAGAAAATACCGAACTGTGCTGCCGCACCGAATATCATGAGCTTGGGATTTGAAAGTACGGGTCCGAAGTCTATCATCGCACCTATTCCGATAAAGAGTATCAAGGGGAACAGCTCGTTTGCGATACCTGCGTCAAAGAGTATTGACAGAGCTCCGCGCTCGGTCTCTCCGTTTGCGAGCAGCTGGTCGATAGCGCCCGAATTGGGTATATTGACGAGTATTGCGCCAAAGCCCATCGGAAGCAGGAGCGTAGGCTCCATTTTCTTTGCTATAGCGAGAAAAATAAGTATTCCGCCGATAGCCCACATGACAACATAACGCCAATCTGCGAGCTCAAACAAGTTGTTGCCGAGGGAAGCAAGATTGCTTAAAATCTGGTTTAGAAATTCCATTTGTTTTCTCCTGTTTTTATTTTTTGCCTTGCTTATATAAAACGGTCATAACAGTGAGAATTACTCTTCATTGCTGTCGTCCGTATTATTTTTTGTGATCGTGACGGATGCACATACAAGTCTGTGAGAGTCTATCTCATCGGATCTTATAAGTAAGTTTCTGTCGGTGCACTCAATAGAGGCTCCGTCATCGGGGATAGAACCGTATATTCCGAACACGTAACCTCCGAAGGTGTCATATTCATCGGTTGGAAGCTCTATGCCAAGCTCCGACTGAACATCTCCGAGCGGCGTCGTGCCCACAATGCTGTATTCATGCTCGGACAGCTTTTGTATATCGGGTACGGCATCAGCATCGGCATCTGTCTCAAAATCGCCCACGATCTGTGCGATGATATCCTTTATCGTTACTATACCCGCAACTCCTCCGTATTCATCGAGCACTATGGCAAAGCTCTTACATTTCTGCTTCATGAGCTTGAAGGCGATATCCGCTTTCATCGTTTCGGGAATGAAAAACGCCGGCTCTACGGAGTTTTCTATGATCTTGTCCTTTTCTCGGGATTTTGTTCTGAAAAATTTTTTTGCAACGAGGACGCCCTTTATATCGTCCACCGATTCTCCGCACATCGGATATATCGTGTGACCGGAGTTGAATATCGTATTTTCCCACTCCGAAGCATCGTCCTCATACCATAAAAGCTCAAGCTCTGTTCTGTGTGTGGAAAACTCTCCTACCGTTTTGTCGTTGAACTCAAAAAGGTTGTGGATGATCTCCTTTTCCTCCGAGTCGATGACACCGATCTTTGTACCTTCGTCTACCATGAGCTTGATATCCTCTTCGCTCACGCTCTCATTATCCTCTGTCGGGTCTATTCCGCAAAGGCGGAGGACGGCGTTGGTTGATTTTTCAAGCAGCCACACTATCGGTCTGAACAGTGCAGCAACAAAGCTGATCACACCTGCGATGGAAAGTGCGATGCTTTCCGCTTTTTTCATGGCAAGGCGCTTTGGTACGAGCTCTCCGAGCACAAGCGTGAAATAAGAGAGGATAAGTGTTACGCCGATGACCGATATTGAATCAAGCACGGCTGTGTTGATGCTCGGAAAAACCTTTGTGAGTTTTTCTTCGATCAGCGATGAGAAATTATCAGCGGCGAACGCTGAACCGAGAAAGCCCGACAGGGTGATAGCTACCTGAATGGTGGCAAGAAATTTTGACGGGCATGATGTGAGACGCTCGAGCGCTTTTGCTCTTTTATCTCCTTTTTCTTTCAGCTGTTCGATCTTTGCGTCATTGACGCTGAGACCTGCAATTTCCGCACAGGCGAAAAATGCGTTTAGGGCAATCAGCACCAGCTGTAAAACTAATTGCCATATCAGGTGATCCATTTAATTCTCCATTAGATAAGCCATGCAGGACCGCAAAAAAACAAAAGCTGTCCGATTGCAAAAAGCTTATGTCTTGTGTTCTATATAAAACGGCAGAACCGTGAATTTTTTTAGGACACAGAAACTAACTATACCAATTTGTTAGTATATCATACGCTCGGGGATAAATCAAATGTTTTTTCAATAAAAATACAAATTAGTTAAAAATAAATAATTAAAAGGTCGATATTTTTGTTTTATTCACGAAATATAACCTATTGACCGTAAGAAACTGTTGCTGTATAATAATATATGTGAAAACAGTTGTTTTTATGGGCTCTCCGTAACTGACGGAATGGCGGGTTACCGCATGGGAGCGGAGAGTAATAATGGTCGACCGTCTGGGCATGCCCGTTTTTATATGGTAGGGGTATGCTCTTTTATTTCTTTCTTTGAATGCGAAGGAGTTTAAGATGAAAAAAGTTGCTATCGTTATGGGAAGCGCATCCGATCTTCCCGTTGTGGAAAAGGCTATGACAACTCTCGATGAGTACGGTGTACCTTATGAGGTGCACGTATATTCCGCACACCGCACACCTACCGAGGCGAGAGAGTTTGCTCTCGGAGCAAGAGATAACGGCTACGGTGTCATCATCGCTGCCGCAGGTATGGCTGCGCATCTTGCGGGCGCTCTTGCCGCTGCAAGCACGCTGCCTGTTATCGGTATACCTGTAAAAAGTAAATATTTGGACGGTATTGATGCGCTTCTGTCAACTGTTCAGATGCCCTCCGGTATTCCGGTTGCAACTGTAGCTATTGACGGTGCTGTCAATGCCGCCTTGTTGTCTGTACAGATGCTTGCCATTGAAGACAAGACGCTCGCCGACAAGCTTGATGCGGCAAGAGCAAAGGGTGCTGCGGCTGTGCTTGAACGGGACGCAGAGATCTGTGCAAAATATAACAAATAAATTGGGTTTTTCGGACTTGACGGACCTGCAAAAGACAGGTTTGATGAATAATTCAGGAGGTAGAAAATGGGAGGTTTTTTCGGCGCAGTGCGCCGTGATGACGCCATCTCGGATGTATTTTTCGGTGTTGACTACCATTCGCACTTGGGCACACGCCGCGGCGGTATGGCAGCGTATGATGAAAAAATAGGTCTGCAGCGTGAGATACATAATATTCAAAATTCCCCGTTTCGTACAAAGTTTGAAGATGTATTTGACGAGATGAAGGGTAATGCGGCTATAGGCTGTATCAGCGACTATGACCCTCAGCCCTTGCTTATACGCTCAAAATTCGGCTCTTATGCAATATGCATCATCGGTATTATAAACAATGCGGATAAGCTGATAAACACATATCTCTCTCAGTACGGCGGACATTTCAATGCGATGACAAACGGCGGTGTAAATAACACCGAGCTTGTGGCGTCGCTTATAAACTACAAAGACAGCATTGTTGAAGGTATCAAATTTGCTCAAAGCAAGATCGACGGTACGGCATCAATACTTATCTTGACGGAAAAAGGCTCTATTATCGCCGCAAGAGACAAGCTCGGGAGACTGCCTGTGCTGATAGGCAAAAACGACGGCGGCTTTTGCGTATCGTTTGAGTCGTACGTTTATCAAAAGCTCGAGTATAAGGGCTACAAGGAGCTTGGACCGGGGGAGATAGTTGAGCTGACACATGACAGCTGCAAGGTCTTGCAGGAGCCGGGCAAAGAGATGCGCATCTGCTCGTTTCTCTGGAGCTATTACGGTTATCCTACCTCGTCATACGAGGGTGTAAATGTCGAAATGATGCGTTACCGTAACGGCGAGATAATGGCAGAGCACGATCAAGAGATAGGCATCGGAACCGATGTCGATTATGTCGGAGGTGTGCCGGACTCCGGTATTCCGCACGCCATAGGCTACGCAAACAAGAGCAACATTCCGTATGCGAGAGCATTTATCAAATATACTCCTACATGGTCACGCAGCTTTATGCCGACAAATCAGAACGAGCGCAGAAAGGTTGCAAAAATGAAGCAAATTCCCGTGCCCGATCTTATTGAGGATAAAAAGCTTCTCTTTGTGGACGACTCGATAGTCCGAGGCACACAGCTGAAGGAGACGGTGGATTTCCTTTACGCTAACGGGGCAAAAGAGGTGCACATGCGCTCTGCCTGCCCTCCCATCATGTACAGCTGCAAATACCTCAACTTCTCAAGAGCTACGGATGATATGGAGCTGATAGCACGCCGTACCATAATGGAGCTTGAGGGTGAGGAAGGCTTTAAGCATATTGAAGAGTATTGCGACTCTTCAACCGAACGCGGCAAAAATCTGAGAAAAGCTATTTGTGAAAACTTTAATTTCACATCATTGGAATTTCAGTCACTTGAAGGAATTATAAAGGCAATAGGACTTGAGCCGTGCAAGCTCTGTACCTACTGCTGGAACGGAAAGGAATAATAATTATGAACACAAAATCCAGATCTGACAGTTATGCGGCTGCCGGCGTTGACATTACCGCAGGCTACAAGGCAGTAGAGCTTATGAAGACTCATATTGCACGCACTATCACATCAGGCGCACTCACGGACATCGGCGGCTTTGGCGGTTTGTTTGAGCTTGATATGACAAATATTACAAAGCCTGTGCTTGTCAGCGGTACTGACGGCGTAGGAACAAAGCTCAAGATCGCATTTTTGATGGACAAGCATGACACCGTTGGTATAGACTGCGTTGCCATGTGCGTAAACGACATAATCTGCTGCGGTGCAAGACCCCTGTTCTTCCTTGACTATATTGCTTGCGGAAAGAACTATCCCGAGAAGATAGCAAGCATCGTTTCCGGTGTTGCTGAGGGCTGTGTTCAGTCGGGTGCTTCTCTTATCGGAGGAGAGACTGCCGAGATGCCCGGTTTTTATCCTATTGACGAATATGATCTTGCAGGCTTTAGTGTAGGTGTTGTTGACAAGGAAAAGATCCTTGACAACTCAAAGGTATGCGAGGGTGACGTTATAATAGCTCTGCCCTCAAGCGGTGTTCATTCAAACGGTTTTTCTCTTGTGCGCCGTGTGTTCAACGTTGAGCGTGCTGATATCACCTCTCCCATTGAGTCGCTGGGCGGAAAGTCTGTAGGCGAGACACTTCTCACTCCTACAAAGATATATGTAAAGCCTATGCTTGCACTTTTTGATGCGGTAACCGTAAAGGCTGTATCGCATATTACCGGCGGCGGTTTTTATGAGAATATACCGAGAAGCCTTCCTAAGGGCTACAGCGCAAAGATAGAGAAGAGTGCTGTGCGTATACTTCCGATATTTGATCTTATCATGAAAACAGGCAACATTGTTGAGCGTGATATGTTCAACACCTTTAACATGGGTGTGGGTATGTCCGTTACGGTAGCTAAAGAGGATGCAAACAAGGCGTTGGAGGTTCTCAGAGCTAACGGAGAGGATGCATATATCATCGGTGAGGTAGTCCGCTCCGATGAAGGAGTGATCATATGCTGACGAGGATAGCCGTTTTCGTTTCGGGCGGCGGTACTAATCTTCAGGCATTGATAGATGCGCAAAATGACGGTATCATCAAAAGCGGAGAGATAGCTCTCGTTATCTCGAGCAACCCTTCGGCGTATGCTCTTGTGCGGGCGGCGAACGCTGATATTCCGTATGCGGTGGTCTCTAAAAAGGACTGCGCCGATGCGGCACAGTTTGAAACAAAGATCATCGAAAAGCTCGACGAGTACGGCATTGACATGATAGTGCTTGCCGGCTTTATGAGTATTTTGAGTGAGGACTTCACCAAGAAATACGAAAAAAGAATAATAAACGTACATCCCTCTCTCATTCCGTCCTTCTGCGGAAAAGACTATTACGGTCTTCGTGTGCATGAGGCAGCGCTCGCAAGGGGTGTGAAGGTGACAGGTGCTACGGTCCACTATGTAAACGAGATCCCCGACGGAGGAGAGATAATACTCCAAAAGTCGGTAAAGATACTAAAGACAGATACGGCAGAGAGCCTTCAGAAGCGTGTCATGAAAAATGCTGAATGGATAATTCTTCCCCGTGCCTGCGAGATGGTAGCGGCAGAGATACGCAAAAATAAAAAGGAGAAGCAGCAATGAACAAAAAAAGCATAAAGGAAATTATCGGTACAAACGCATATCCCGGAAGAGGCATTTGCGTAGGTACAAGCGAGAACGGCAAATATGCGGTTTGTGCTTATTTTATCATGGGAAGAAGCGAAAACAGCCGCAACCGTGTATTCAAGGAGCGCGAGAACGGAGATATCTATACAGAGGCGTTTGATCCGTCAAAGCTGGAGGATCCGCTGCTCATAATTTATAATGCGGTAAGAGATTGCGGAAAGTCTCTTGCGGTAACAAACGGTGATCAGACAGACACGATATATGATGCGATCGCTGAGGGCGGCAGCTTTGAGAGCGGGCTTCGCACCAGAGAGTTTGAGCCTGACGCACCTAACTTTACTCCCCGTATCAGCGCTATTCTTGATTTTGACGGCGGATACAGCTACAAGATGAGCATTCTTAAGTGCGGCGACGGCAAGGGAGACGTATGCCAGAGATATTTCTATGAATACAAGAGTATCGCCGGCACAGGTCATTTTATACATACATACGAGCATGACGGAAATCCTCTTCCCAGCTTTGAGGGAGAGCCGAGAAATGTATGCATCGGTGATGATATTGACATATTCAGCTGTGAGATCTGGAATGCGCTCAATGACGACAACAAGATATCTCTCTATGTCCGTTACACAGACATAGAGAGCGGCGAATACACGTCGAGGATAATCAACAAGAACTCCAAATAAACAAAGATACGGAGAATGAAAATGAAAGAATTTGAACTTAAATATGGCTGTAACCCCAACCAAAAGCCCGCAAAGATATATATGCATGACGGCTCGGAGCTTCCTGTAGAGATACTCTGCGGACGCCCCGGATATATAAACTTCCTTGATGCGTTCAACGCATATCAGCTCGTTCGGGAGCTTAAAGAGGCAACAGGTCTTGCCGCTGCGGCTTCCTTCAAGCACGTAAGTCCTGCAGGCGCTGCCGTAGGAACAAAGCTGTCTGACAAGCTTAAAAAGGCTTGCTTTGTTGATGACATAGAGGGGCTTGATGACTCTCCGCTTGCCTGCGCTTATGCAAGAGCGAGAGGCAGTGACAGAATGTCCTCCTTCGGAGATTTTATTGCGCTGTCCGACAAGTGCGATGTAACGACCGCTATGATAATAAAGCGCGAGGTTTCCGACGGAATTATCGCTCCCGACTACGATCCTCAGGCTCTTGAGATCCTCAAGAGCAAGAAAAAGGGCAACTACAACATCATTAAAATAGATGAAAGCTATGTTCCGGAGCACGCAGAGCACAAGCAGGTATACGGAATAACCTTCGAGCAGGGAAGAAACGACTACAAGGCAGATGCAACTCAACTCGAGAACATCGTGACCAAAAACAAGGAGATGACCGATGAGGCTAAGAGAGACCTTATCATTGCTCTGATCACTCTTAAATATACTCAGTCAAACTCCGTATGCTATGCGTATGACGGTCAGGCTATAGGTATCGGTGCAGGTCAGCAGTCCCGTATCCACTGCACGAGACTCGCCGGAAACAAGGCTGATATATTCAATCTCCGTATGCATGAAAAGGTCCTCGGCTTGCCCTTCCTTGATACTCTCGGAAGACCCGACAGAGACAACTGCATTGACGTTTACATCTCGGATGATGATGAGGATGTGCTCGGAGATGACGTATGGCATAATTACTTCAAGACAAGACCCGAGCCTCTTACCCGTGAGGAGAAGAAGGAGTATCTTTCAAAGATCAACGGAATCGCTCTTGCATCGGATGCGTTCTTCCCGTTCGGTGACAATATCGAGCGTGCGCGCAGAAGCGGTGTAAGCTATATTTGTGAGCCCGGCGGCTCTATCCGTGACGATCAGGTTATCGAGACCTGTGACAAGTACGGTATTGCTATGGCATTTACGGGAATGAGACTTTTCCATCACTAAAATATTATTGCAATGTCGTCAACTTTAAGGTTGGCGACACTTGCGTAAATAAGCAAATAAAAACGATTGATTTATTTAAAAATATGTAGTATAATTTAATTTAAGATATATTGCATATCAGACTACTTTTTCGTAATCGGAGGACTGAACATATGTTTTTTGAAGAACTTGCCAAGTATGACAGTGAGGTATATGCCTCCTGCGAGCGTGAGTTGCAAAGACAGAGAAACAATATTGAGCTTATTGCATCTGAAAATATAGTAAGCAAGGCGGTGCTGCTCGCTGCGGGCACGGTGCTTACGAACAAGTATGCGGAGGGTTACCCTTCTAAGAGATATTACGGCGGTTGCGTTTATGTTGACGAGGTGGAGAACATTGCCCGTGAAAGAGCGAAAAAGCTTTTCGGAGCAGAGCACGCAAACGTTCAGCCGCACTGCGGAGCAAATGCAAACCTTGCCGTTTTCTTTGCCCTGCTAAATCCCGGAGACACGGTGCTTTCCATGTCGCTTGCGCACGGTGGACATCTTTCGCACGGCTCTCCCGTAAATATCTCGGGTAAATATTTTAACATTGTTCCTTACGGAGTGTCAGATCAGACGCAGACCATTGATTACGATGAGGTGAGAAGACTTGCGCTTGAGCACAAGCCAAAGCTCATTTTGGCAGGTGCGAGCGCATATCCGAGAGTAATTGACTTTGCACGTTTCCGTGAGATCGCCGATGAGGTCGGCGCATATCTGATGGTCGACATGGCGCACATTGCCGGTCTTGTTGCGGCGGGACTTCATCCCAATCCTTGCGAATATGCCGATGTCGTTACGACTACAACACACAAGACCTTGCGAGGCCCGAGAGGCGGTCTTATCCTTTGCCGTGAGCAATACGCAAAGCAGATAGATAAGGCTATTTTCCCCGGTATTCAAGGCGGACCGCTCATGCACATAATAGCGGCGAAGGCTGTAGCGTTCGGCGAGGCTCTCACGGAGGACTTCAAGCTCTATCAGCAAAAAATAGTTGCAAACGCAAAAACACTCTCACAGGCACTTATTGCTGAAGGCTTTAACCTTGTTTCTGGCGGTACGGACAACCATCTGATGCTGCTCGATCTTCAGAATTTCGGCGTTACGGGAAAAGAGCTTGAGCACCGTCTTGACGAGGTTCATATCACGCTCAACAAAAACGCAGTTCCAAATGACCCTCAGAGCCCGTTTATAACAAGCGGCGTCAGAATAGGCACGCCTGCTGTTACCAGCCGCGGATTTGGCGAAGAGGAGATGAAGCAGATCGCTGCATGGATAAAGAAGATCACCTGTGACTTTGAAAATTCAAAGGACAGCGTAAGCCGCGATGTCATGGCACTTTGCGCTAAGTTCCCGATCTATGAATAAAATAAAATCAAGGTGTGTAGGATGAATAAGATTAAAACAGATTATACCGTTATGGTTGTTGGCGGCGGCGGTCGTGAGCACACCATAATAAAGGCTCTGAAAAAGAGCCCTGAGATAAAAAAGATCTATGCGCTTCCCGGAAACGGCGGTATCGCAGCCGACGCAGAGTGCGTGGCTATCGGTGCTAAGGACATCGAGGGAATAGTAAAATTCGCAAAAGAAAATTCGGTCGATTATGCCGTTGTTGCACCGGACGATCCGCTCGTTCTCGGTGCGGTGGATGCGCTGAATAAGGAAAACATCCCATGCTTCGGTCCTGAGGCAAAGGCGGCTATCATCGAGGGAAGTAAGGTCTTTTCAAAAAACCTTATGAAAAAGTACAACATTCCGACTGCCGAGTTTGAGGTATTTACCGAGATGAAGGCGGCGCTTGAGTATCTTGAGAGCGCTCCTATCCCGACTGTTATAAAGGCGGACGGGCTGGCGCTTGGCAAGGGTGTTATAATAGCAATGACACGGGATGAGGCAAAGGATGCCGTTGTCAGCATGATGCAGGACAAGGTGTTCGGCGAGAGCGGCAGCCGTGTCGTTATAGAAGAGTTTCTTACAGGTCCCGAGGTGTCGGTCCTTGCTTTTACCGACGGAAAGACCGTAAAGCCGATGGTTTCCTCAATGGACCACAAGCGTGCGCTTGACGGAGACAAGGGACTCAACACGGGAGGTATGGGTACGATCGCTCCCAACCCCTATTACACAGATGAAATTGCCGCTGAGTGTATGGAGAAGATATTTATTCCCACGCTTGATGCCATGAATTGCGAGGGCAGGACATTTAAGGGATGCCTTTATTTTGGGCTTATGCTCACTCAAAAAGGCCCCAAGGTCATAGAGTACAACTGCCGCTTCGGCGATCCTGAGACGCAGGTTGTGCTTCCGCTGCTCGAGAGTGATCTCTTTACCGTTATGCGTGCGTGCACGGACGGTACACTTGACAAGTGCGAGGTCAAGTTCTCAGATGGATGTGCCTGCTGTGTTGTCAGTGCATCAAAGGGCTATCCTTCATCATACGAGAGCGGCTTCGAGATAACGGTGGATGATGACTTTTCGGCTGAGCTGTTCGTTGCGGGTGCAAAGATCTCCGACGGTAAGCTCGTTACTGCCGGCGGCCGTGTGCTTGGCGTTACTGCTACGGCAAAGACACTTGCAGAAGCTGTCAGCCTTGCTTACAAAGAAAGCGACAAGGTACATTTTGAGAATGCTTACAGACGCTCGGATATCGGTGCAAGAGCGCTGAGCGTGCAAAAATAACGGAGGGTGTATGGTTTACAGAGTATATTCCGAAAAAAAGAAAAAGTTTGCGCATGAGGCGGGAAAGCTTCTTGACGATGCCCGCACGCTTCTTGGCATAAAGAACATTGAGAGCATCCGTATCATCAACAGATACGATGTGGAAAACACCACAGCGGAGCTTTTTGAATATTCAAAAAGAACCGTATTCTCCGAGCCTGTTACCGATATCGTAAGTGACAGACTCGAATATGACGATGACGATTTCGTTTTTGCTGTTGAGTACCTTCCCGGTCAGTTTGACATGCGTGCCGACTCGGCGGCGCAATGCATACAGATAATCTCTCAGGGCGAGCGTCCCGTTGTACGCAGTGCACGTGTTTATGTAATAAAGGGCTTCGTTTCCGCATCTGATATTGCACAGCTCAAAAAACACGTTATAAATCCCGTGGAGAGCAGAGAGGCTTCGCTTGAGCTTCCCGAGACGCTCATTATGAAGTATGAGATGCCTACGACCGTACAGACACTAGAGGGCTTTACTTCTCTCGGTGAGGAGGCGCTTGACGCTTTTATCTCGGAGTACGGTCTTGCAATGGACAGAGACGATCTTCGTTTCTGCCGTGATTACTTTGTCTCTGAGGGACGTAATCCCACTATTACAGAGATAAGAATGATAGATACATACTGGTCCGACCACTGCCGTCACACGACCTTCCTTACGACTATCGACAATGTCAAATTTGAGGACGAGGAAATACAGGCGGCATACGAGAGATATCTCAACACCAGAGACGAGCTTGGCAGGACAAAGCCGCAAAACCTGATGGATATAGCAACTCTTGCGACCAAATATCTCAAGGTAAAGGGCAAGCTTCCACGTCTTGACGAGTCTGAGGAGATAAATGCGTGCACCGTAAAGATAAAGGTCAACATTGACGGCAAGGAAGAGGACTGGCTGCTTCTTTTCAAAAACGAGACACACAACCATCCGACAGAGATCGAGCCCTTCGGCGGCGCAGCTACCTGCATCGGCGGTGCTATAAGAGACCCGCTCTCGGGAAGAAGCTATGTTTATGCCGCAATGAGAGTTACAGGTGCGGCTGACCCCACAGTTCCTCTCTCAAAGACTCTCGAGGGCAAGCTTCCTCAGAGAACCATCGTTACCACTGCCGCAGCAGGATACAGCTCATACGGAAACCAGATCGGACTTGCTACAGGCATAGTCGATGAAATATATGACGACGGATACGCTGCGAAGAGAATGGAGATAGGCGCTGTCATCGCTGCTGCTCCCGAATGTAACGTAAGACGTGAGGTGCCTTGTGCCGGCGATGTTGTAATTTTGCTCGGCGGACGCACGGGAAGAGACGGCTGTGGCGGCGCTACGGGCTCTTCGAAGTCACACACGCTCTCATCCCTTGAGACTTGCGGCGCTGAGGTACAGAAGGGAAATGCGCCCGAGGAGAGAAAGCTCCAGAGACTTTTCCGTAATCCCGAGGCATCCAGACTGATAAAGAGATGCAACGACTTCGGTGCGGGCGGTGTTTCGGTTGCAGTAGGAGAGCTTGCTGACGGACTCGAGATCAATCTCGATGCAGTTCCGAAAAAATACGAGGGACTTGACGGTACGGAGCTTGCTATAAGCGAGAGCCAGGAGAGAATGGCTGTCGTTGTTGAGGCAAAGGATGTTGAGGCGTTCAAGGCGTATGCTTCAAAGGAGAACCTCGAGGCTACGGTTATCGCTACCGTAAGTGACAGCGGCAGACTCAGAATGACATGGAAGGGCAATGTTATAGTTGACCTGAGCCGTGATTTCCTCAATTCCAACGGTGCGGAAAAGCATATTGATATTACTGCTTCGGCATCGGGCGATTTTAAGAAAAAATATGACACGAGCTTTACTCATCAGATGAAGAAGCTTGCATCCGACCTTAACGTATGCTCAAAGAGAGGTTTGGGTGAGCGCTTTGACTCTACTATAGGTGCGGGAACGGTGCTTATGCCTTTCGGCGGCAAACACCAGAACACTCCCATTCAGGCAATGGTAAACAAGATATCATCCGAGAAGGGACACACAGACGACTGTTCTCTTATGGCATGGGGCTACAACCCTCAGATATCTAAAAACAGCCCGTATCACGGTGCTTACCTTGCTGTTGTGGAATCGGTATCAAAGCTGATAGCGGCAGGTGCGGATTTCTCTGATGTATATCTTACTTTCCAAGAATATTTTGAAAAACCGATGAAGGACCCCGTACGCTGGGGCAAGCCGTTCTCGGCACTTCTCGGCGCCTTTGATGCTCAGCTTGACTACGGTATCGCATCTATCGGCGGTAAGGACTCGATGTCGGGAAGCTTTGAAAAGCTCGATGTTCCTCCAACACTTGTATCCTTTGCTGTTACGACCGCAAAGGTGGACGATATCGTATCTCCAGAATTTAAAGAGGCGGGTCACCGTGTAGCTTTGCTGCTTCCCGAATATAACGAAAACGGCATCCCGAACTCTGAGAGCGAGATCGCTCTTTACCGTACTGTACGTTCTCTCGTAGATGAAAAGAAGGCTGCGGCAATATACACACCTACATACGGTGCTGTGGCTGAGGCTGTAATGAAGATGTCTTTCGGTAACGGCATAGGCTTTAAGTTTGATGACGGTATTTCTTATGACGATATTTTCGGCTACCGCTACGGTTCGTTTGTAATTGAGCTTTGCGATGATACGGATATAGGTATTACTCTCGGTCATACCACGGTGGAGCAAAGCATCTGCTATAATTCAAAGAGTGTTTCTATATCAGACCTGCTCAATGAGTCCGAGCAGAAGCTCGAGAGCGTATATTCCTGCAACATCAAGCAGACAAACGGCAACATTCACACATTCTCTTACAGAGCAAACGGCTACACCACATCAAGATTCAAGTCTGCGGCTCCCCGTGTTCTTATTCCCGTATTTCCGGGTACAAACTGCGAGTACGACAGCGCAAAGGCTGTAAGAGACGCAGGAGCGGAGCCTGAAATATTCGTAATAAAGAATCTTACCTCAAACGATATTGCAGAGTCTGTTTCGGCTTTCGCAGGCAGAGTTGCAGAGTCTCAGGCGATATTCATTCCAGGAGGATTTTCCGGCGGTGACGAGCCTGACGGATCAGGCAAGTTTATTACAGCTTTCTTCCGCAACGGTGCGATAAAGGATGCTGTAAACAAGCTGATGTATACCCGTGACGGTCTTATGCTCGGTATATGCAACGGTTTCCAGGCTCTTATCAAGCTCGGTCTTGTGCCTTACGGCGAGATCGTTGATACAAAGGACACGGATCCTACGCTGACCTTCAACACTATAGGCAGACACCAATCAAAGATAGTCAGAACGAGAATTGCCTCCAATAAGTCTCCGTGGCTGATGAACACACAGGTAGGAGACATCTATTCAGTTCCGATATCTCACGGCGAGGGACGCTTTATTGCAAACGATGCACAGATAATCAAGCTGGTAGAAAACGGTCAGATCGCTACTCAGTATGTTGATCTTTCGGGTGTACCGTCATTTGACGTAATGTACAACCCCAACGACTCTCAGTTTGCTATCGAGGGTATCACATCTCCCGATGGACGAGTTCTCGGTAAGATGGGACACTCCGAGAGAATAGGCGAGGGACTTTACAAAAATGTACCCGGAAACTATGAGATGGGACTGTTTAAATCACTCGTTGAGTACTACAAATAATACGGATATTGTCATAGCTTGACAAACTGAGCGGACAATTATTTGATACAGGGTAAACAGAAAACCGCCCGTGACATTTACAAAATGTCACGGGCGGTTTTGCTGCAGTTGCTGTCAAGTTATGATTTTTTGGTGTGTTTTTCTTTTGAATTATGAATTTCGGTAAGCGTCAAAACAAACATCAGAGCAGCATTTGATTGTTTATCTGAAGCTTGAAGCGCATACCGAGTTTTTCGGCGGCTTTTTTACAAAGCAACATTCTTGTGAGAAATATCTCAAAGTAATCCATGACGGAGCCAAACGCTGTATCTATGTCTATAACGAGAGTAATTGTTTTTTTATCATCTGAGATGTTGAGCGAGGAGCTTTTTACAGAATAGTTTACACGGTCGTGGATATCAAAGCTCTTCATATCGCTGTTTCTTACTCTGCTGCGTCTTACGTCCGATTTGTCAGCCAAAATAAGCGCAGCCGCAACCTCGTTTACAGGTACTCCCGTACCCTCGTCGTGATTTCCTATTGCGCTGACTATTACGGCGATATCCTCTGCCTCCATATCAAGCTTGTCGAGTATTCTGAATGCCATAACGGCACCGCTCTGCGAATGGTCGATGCGGTTGACGAGATTTCCGATATCGTGCAGATATCCCGCAATTTTCGTTATCTCGCATATATGGCTGCTGTAGCCGAGCGTGTGCAAGATCGCCGACGCTTCCTCGGCTACCTTGCATACATGGGCAAAGCTATGTTCCGTATAGCCCAAAGAGAGCAGGGAACGGTCAGCCTCTTCTATATATGCCTTCAGCGCTTTATTGTTTTTTATCTCTTCGTATGTGACCATTTTTACTCCTGTTTACCGTTACAAGAGCTTACAAGCTCGGTGATCATATCAACGCATTTGTCTATGCCGATAACAGCACTGTCAAGCGATAAATGATAGTTTTGGCATACTCCCCAATCGTTACCCGTAAAGTGTTTGTAGTACACTTTTCTCTTTTTATCTTTTTCCTCAAGGCGCTTTTCGGGGGATTTTTCGCTTTCGCCGTAGAGACGCACGACTCTTTCGGCACGGCTTTTCATATCAGCGTATATAAACACGTTGAGAACGTCGTCTCTGTCTCTGAGAATATAATCTGCACATCTGCCTACAATGACACACGGTCCCTTTTCTGCTATATCGAGGATGACTTTTCTCTGCATTACCCACAGAAAGTCATTGACCGACATACCGCCGAGTGCTCCGTGTGTGGACTGGGAGGAGAGAGCATAAGCAAATCTGCTCGTGGAATGGGCATACTCGCCCTCCTGCTCTACATATTTTTCGTGAAATCCGGTTTCGGTTGCGACCTGCTTTACAAGCTCTTTGTCGTAATACGGGATAGCGAGCTTTTCCGCTACCGCTTTACCTATGGTCCTTCCGCCGCTGCCGAATTCTCGACTGATGGTAATGATGTTTCTTTTCATGTTGACCTCCGTTGTGCAAGAATGAGTGTAAACCCTGACAGAGTATATTATTCTGCCTTTTAGCATATTTTATCATATGCGTAAAAAAACTGCAAGTGAGTGTGTATATTTTTTACAATTTTTTACAGTTTCATAATAAAAAGATATTTGCATCGGTGTTGACGAAGCATATACTTGCGTGGTAAAATACGGATAGAATAAACAGAATACGCCATATGGCAGACGAGGTTATAAACAAAATGACAGATATAAGAGCGGATATACCGGAAAAATACAAGTGGGATCTTAGTGCGATTTATAAAAGCGAGCGGGATTTTGAGCTTGACATGAAACGTGCGGAGGAGCTTATTTCTGCTTTCGGCGAGCATGAAAAGGATATGATAAGCTCGCCTGAGTGTCTATATAACACCTTTTCGGATTATTTTGAGGCGGACAGGGTGCTTGAGAAGCTGTACGAGTATGCTGCTCGCAGCTTTGATGTTGATACTTCTGTCAACAAATATCAAGCTATGTGTGCAAAGGTGCTCGACCTTTACAACAAGCTCGGCGAGGTATCGTTTTTCTTCTCTCCGTACCTTTTGCGCCTTGAAAAAGACACACTTGAGAAGTGGTTTGGAGAGTATCCGCAGCTTGAATACTACCGCCGCTCAATAGAGGTGGAGTTTCGATACAAAGAGCACACGCTCTCGGATGAGGGGGAGAAGATATATTCACAGCTGCGCAAGTGTTTGGGCACGCACGACGATATTTACGGTATTTTTAAAAACTCGGATATGCGTCATGGCAAGGTCAGAGGTGAGGACGGGAAGCTCATCGAGCTTACAGACGCAAACTACATCATGTTTTTGATGAGTGAGGACAGGCGCGTGCGCCGTTCTGCTTTTAGATGTATGTACAAGACATACGAGCAATATAAGAACACCTTTGCTACTATCATCAACGGCTTTGTTAAGGAAAAGACGGCTGTTGCGGCTCTGCGCAAATTTCCCGACAGCATCACTGCATCGACCTTCTCGGACGAAGTAACGCCTCAGATATGCAACAATCTAATGGACACGGTAGAGAAAAATCTTGCGCCGTTGTTTGATTATTACAAGCTGAAAAAAGAGTTTTTGGGGCTTTCAAAGCTTCATATGTATGACCTGTATGTTCCGCTCATCTCCGAGTATGAAAGAAAATACACATACGAGGAGGCGGTAGAGGAGGTGCTGGATACGGTGAAGATACTCGGAGACGGGTATCACGGCATTCTCTCGGACGGCATCAAGAAAAAGGGATGGGTGGATGTATATCCCAACAGAGCAAAGAGAGGCGGTGCGTACAGCTCGGGCTGTTATGACACAGAGCCGTATATTCTCATGAACTTTATGGGGCGCTTTGATGATGTGTCAACTCTTGCGCATGAGGCGGGACACAGTATGCACAGCTATTTTTCAAGGCACAGCAATGCGGCACACGAGTCAAATTACACTATATTCGTTGCTGAGGTAGCATCGACCGTAAATGAGCTGCTTTTGTGTTCGAAGCGTTTGCGTGAGTCGCAAAATGACATTGAAAAGCTGTCTGTTCTCAATCATCTCATGGAGACATACAAGGGCACGCTGTTCCGCCAGACGATGTTCTCAAGGTTTGAGGCACGGATGCACTCCCTCTCGGAGCAGGGCGAGCCGCTTACAGCGGAGCTTTTATGCGATGAATACTACAAAACGGTCAAGCAATATTTCGGAGATGCGGTCGTATGTGACAAGGAGATTGCATATGAATGGATGAGAATCCCGCATTTCTACTACAATTTTTATGTTTACAAGTATGCTACCTGTATTTGCGCCGCTTCCGCTATCGTGAAAAGGATAGAGGGCGAGGGCGAAGAGTATGTAAAGAAATACATTGATTTTCTCTGCTGCGGAGGCTCAAAGAGTCCTATAGACAGCTTGCTCGTTGCCGAGATAGACCTTCGTGAGCCGTCGGTCATTGATGATGCGATAGAGATGTTTTCTGATACTGTGGAGCAGTTTAAAGAGATATGGCGCAAATGCAAAAGCGAGGGAAAAATATAAGCTATATGTAAATAAAAAGTCGGTCGGGGTACCCTTGTAATTTAGGGTGCCTCGACCGTTTTCATGTGTGTGATATTTGGGGTGGGGTGTCTTTTTATAATGCTCGTTAAATTAGGGGGGGTTACTCACAACAATTTCCCGTATGATAACTTTTACTATGTCATTTGCGAGCGCAAGAATGACAGTATCTTTTTTTCTTCTCTTGACACTTTGACCTGTGTGAGTGACAGAAGCTCGGCAGTTTTTTGTTGAGACATATCCTTGAAATAACGGCAGGTGACGATCTTACGCCAGAGGGGCGGCAGCTTTGAGAGTGCTTGCGACAGGGCAATTCTGTCAAAGGTACGTTCGCACTCATCCTCATCATACAGCATATGCTCTATGCTTGCTTTTTCATCGTCAAATATCGGCTCGCTGAGCATTGTTACGGGGCTGACTGCCTCAAGCGCATCCGATGCTTCCATAGGGGATACGCCGAGGCGTTCGGCAAGCTCGGCGATACCCGGTTCTGAGCCTTGTGCGGCGATGTATTTCTCACGTTCGCGCAAAAGCATGGCACCGAGCCGTTTTTGCTCTCTTCCTATTTTTATAAGTCCATCGTCGCGCAGAAATCTTTTGATCTCTCCCATGATAAGGGGGACTGCATATGTTGAAAAGGCACAGCCTCGTGTTTGGTCAAATGAGCGGATCGCCTTGAGCATTCCGATGCTTCCTATCTGCACAAGATCTTCATACTCGACCCCTCTTCCCAGAAACCTTTGCGCTATTGCTCTGACAAGTCCTCCGTTTATTTCGCATAGTCTTCTGCACGCATCTTCGTCTCCTTGCTGTGAAAGTATGAGCAGCTGCAGATTTTCTTCATAGCTGTCTTTCTTTGTTTTTTTCTCATCTGTTACTTTTGGTGGATCTTTGCATAAATTCATGCTTTTTTCTTCGGGTCATACACGGGCTTTTAGCTGTTTTGTCATGCTGACCCTTGTTCCCTTTCCCTTTTGGGAGTAGATGCTCACGCCTCCCATAAAGCTTTCCATAACAGAAAATCCCATGCCGCTTCTCTCTCCGCTTGTATCGGTCGTGAAAAGAGGGGTCCTTGCCATGTCAACGTCCTCAATACCGCAGCCTTTATCCTTTATGTCGATCTTGAGCGAACGGTCGCTGTAGAGAATTACTGTTATGTAAATTGTTCCGCCGAGGTTTTTATATGCATGAACGATACAGTTTGTTACCGCTTCGCTTACCGAGCATTTTATATCTGCGAGCTCTTCTATGGTTGGGTCGAGCTGTGAGCAAAACGCTCCTATTACGGAGCGTGCTACTCCCTCGTTTACCGATATTGAGGGCAGAGTGAGTTTCATTATATTAGTCTGTGTTTTTTTCTGCTTCATTTTTTCGTCCTTCCGTTTTTGTTAGATTGCCTTTCCTATAAAATCAAACATTTTATCCGCTCCCGCAAGTGAGAGTATTTTCATTATTCTTTCGCTGCAGCCCGTGAGCTTGAGCTCGCATCCGATATCCTTTGCTCTCTGGTATCTGCCGAGCAAAAGCCCGAGTCCCGATGAGTCCATGAATTCTATTCCCGACAGGTCAAGGATGAGCGTTTCGGGGCGGTTGAGATACATTTCGTTATCAATACGTTCGCGAAGAGTGCGTGCACTGTGATGATCGATGTCTCCTTTGGGGGATATGGTCAGCTTTTGACCGTCTGCTGTGACAATGATTTTTGATGCTCGTAACATTTTTCTGCCTTTCTGCTGATATTGTTTTTTCTTAACATTTTCCATACTAACACAAAAACACCGCACATTTTGTCTAAACCTGTGCGGTGTTAAAATTTATTTTATTTTTATTGCATAGGAAATTTTGTAATTACGCCCCGCCGTTTGGTTGAGTTAAAGAAAATCCAAAGATACAATAGGCGGGAGGATGGATGCGGGCACTGTCCGCTTTTTATCTTTTAAAGCGTTTTTTCATCTCGTAATTATATTTTGCCCGTAGCAGCATCGACTTAAAATCCCCGAAAAAGAATATTGCGACATTGATAAGCGACATTACGATAGCTGCACGGTCTGCCCATGAGCTGATGATAAAAGAATAGCAAAACAACAGCAGATCCGCAAATGCAAGGTACTTTATTTTTATCGGAAGGATAAAAAACAGGTACAGCTCAAAATCCGGATAAAGCAATGCAAATGCGAAAAAGAGCGACATGTTGAGATAGTAATTTGTAGAATAGCCCGTGATAAAGCCTGCTATGATGATACCGAGCATTCCACAAAAGTAGAAAAGATTGAACTTGAACGCTCCCCACTCACGTTCGAGCGTCGAGCCGATGATCCAATAAAAATACAGCGAAAAGATGATGAACATAAGCGAGGAGTTTGGAGGAATGAGCGCAAAGGTAATAAGCCGCCATACCTCTCCTCCGAGTATTGCCGCTCTGTCAAAAGCAAGATAAGAGGACAGGGTCTGTCCGAGACGGGTCATGAACATACTGTCAAGCACATACACAAGTGCCATCGTTCCGACGATCACTGTCATAAAGTTCTGTATGGCAAACCTGCCGAATTTATACTCAAGTTTTGTAATTAAGCTCTTTTTATACAATAAGATCACCTCTTGATTTTTGACTCTGTCTTGCTTTTGCAAAATTATATTACCACAGTCATATTGTCGAAAGATATACAAAAAAGTTAACTTTTTTAAAAATATTTGCGGTCGAGCGAGCGCAGCTGTATTGCTTCTGCAATATGAGGCGCTTTTATCTGCTCGCTTTCGTCAAGGTCGGCTATCGTACGTGCGACACGCAGTATTTTATCGTGGCCTCTTGCGGAAAGTCCGAGAGTGTCAAACGCAGCTTGCAGCAGTTTTGCTCCTTCTTTGTCGGGCTTGCAGTAATTTTGCACATCACGGGGAGAGAGGGCAGCGTTTGAAAATTTCTTTTTTATCCCGTCACGGGCAAAGCGCTGTGAGGCAAATTCTCTTGCCCTGTTGACCCGCTGTTTTATTTCGGATGAATGCTCGCCGCGCTCTCCGTTTGTCATATCCGAATAGGTTACGGGAGGCACTTCTATCTGAATGTCTATGCGATCAAGCAGAGGACCGGAGATCCTTGACATATATTTTTTTATTTCGTTGTTTGAGCAGGTACATTCCTTTGTGGGATGACCGTAGTATCCGCATTTGCAGGGGTTCATTGCACAGACAAGCATAAAGGAGCAGGGATAGGATATTCTGCCCATGATCCTCGTTATTGTTACCTTGCCGTCTTCGAGCGGTTGGCGAAGTCCCTCTGTCACGTTTTTCGGAAATTCGGGAAGCTCGTCAAGAAACAGCACTCCGTTGTGCGACAGGGATATTTCGCCCGGCTTTGGTACTGAGCCGCCTCCGATGAGAGAGGCAATAGACATTGTATGATGCGGAGAGCGGAAGGGGCGGGTATTGATGATCGACTTGTCTCCCAAAAGCCCTGATATCGAGTGCAGCTTTGTAATTTCGAGCGCTTCTTCAAAGGTAAGGTCGGGGAGTATCGTCGGCAGCCTCTTTGCAAGCATTGATTTTCCCGAGCCGGGGGTGCCGATGAGGAGTATGTTATGCGCTCCTGCAGCGGCTATCTCAAGCGCACGCTTGGCACTTTGCTGTCCGAGAACATCGTAAAAATCAAGCTCCCCGAAGCTGTTTTCGGCATTGAAGAGTGATTTGTCGAAAAGTGTCGGCTCAATAGGCATCTCTCCGCGCAGATGCCGAATGAGTGTGATGATATTGTCCACAGCATACACATTGATACCTTTTACTACCGATGCTTCTTTTGCATTGGCGGTCGGGACATATATTTCTTTCATTCCGCCTGCTTTTGCTGCGGCGGCAAGGCAAAGTGCGCCGTTGACGGGGTGAAGATCTCCCGACAGGGACAGCTCGCCGATAATGCATTTATCTGACATATCGACGCTTTGCGGTATTATATCGGTGCATTGCAAAATTCCCGCAAGTATTGCTGCATCATATCCCGAGCCTTCTTTTTTTCTGTCTGCGGGGGCAAGGTTTATCATAATGCCGCCGCTCGGCATACGCAGTCCGCTGTTCTCTGCCGCCGTACATACTCGCTCTCTTGCTTCTTTTACTGCGGCATCGGGAAGCCCGACTATATGAAAGTCATTGAGTTTGCTCTGCACGCTGCACTCGACATTCACTATAAATCCGTCGATGCCGTACAGGGCAGCAGAGTTTATTTTAGTAAGCATAGTTTTTGCCTCGATAGATTTTTTTATTGCATAGGAAATTGCGAAGTTACTCCCGCCGTTTGGTTGAGTTAAAGAAGATCCAAAGATACAATAGGCGGGAGGATGGGTGCGGGCGCTGCCCGCTTTTTTACTTATTTTACCATGATTCTACTTTATTTTCAACATAAATATGCGGCAAATGTGTGTTTTTCGGTCATGAGAGAAAAATTCAATATTATGTTACACTTTTTTAATTGTGAATTCTTATAAAACGTGGTAAAGTATTCTATGTTACATGCAAAATATAATGGAAGGGGATACTTTCAGATGAAGAATTATTCGGATATCACTCCGTATATCGAAGAAAAAGCGTCACTTTCGTGTGCTAATAATCACATAGTTTCTCAGATGTATGAGCAGCATCATGTTTTTAGGGGCTTGCGAGATATAAACGGTAAGGGGGTCGTTACAGGTCTGACGGAGATCTCACATATAAAGGCGAAGGATGTCCTGACCGACGGCACTGAGGTGCCGTGTGACGGTCAACTTTTTTACCGTGGGATAAACGTGCGTGAGCTTGTAGCGGGGGCTCAGCGTGACGGTCATTTCGGCTTTGAGGAGGCAGTCTATCTTTTGCTTTTCTCGGAGCTTCCGACAAGCTCGGAGCTGTCTGAGTTTGGCGAGGTACTATCCGACTACCGCTCTCTGCCGACATCCTTTGTCAGAGACATGATACTTAAAGCGCCCGGCAAGGACATGATGAATATTCTCTCAAGAAGTGTGCTTGCTCTTTATGCCTATGACGATAATCCAGATGATATATCTATACCGAATGTTCTGCGCCAGTGTCTTCAGCTGATAGCTATGTTTCCCATGCTCTCTGCATACAGCTATCAGTCATACCAGCACTACCATCTCGGGAAAAGCTTATTTATTCATATGCCGGAAAAGTCTCTGTCAACGGCACAGAACTTTTTGCGGCTTATCCGTGAGGACGGAAGCTTTACCGAGCTTGAGGCTAAGATACTCGACCTTGCGCTTGTGCTTCATGCTGAGCACGGCGGCGGCAATAATTCTACCTTTACCACTCACGTTGTAAGCTCCTCCGGTACAGATACCTATTCTGCTATCGCTGCGGCGTTGGGTTCGCTCAAGGGCCCCAGACACGGCGGCGCAAACATAAAGGTCGTGCGTATGTTTGAGGATATGAAAAGGTCTGTAAACATCGAGAAAAAATCAGAGATAGAGGACTATCTTGCAAGGCTTCTTTGCAAGGAGGCGTTTGACGGGGCGGGGCTGATATACGGTATGGGTCACGCCGTATACTCAAAGTCAGATCCGCGCTCGGATATTTTGAAGGGCTGTGCAAAGGAGCTTGCGGTTGAAAAGGGCTGTGAGGAGGAGTTTGCGCTATATGAGACAGTAGCGCAGATGGCTCCCGAGATTATCGCTCAAAAGCGCAAAATGTACAAGGGTGTCAGCCCGAACGTCGATTTTTATTCGGGACTGATATATCAGATGCTTGAAATTCCGTGTGAGCTGTATACTCCTATATTTGCCTTGGCTCGTATAGCCGGCTGGAGTGCGCACAGGATAGAGGAAATCCAAAATGCCGGAAAGATCATCCGACCTGCATATATCAATGTAAAAGAGCAAAGAGATTACAGGGGTATTTGCGAAAGATAAGGGATGACTAAAAGATAATTTGCCCGTGATAAAAAAACGACCACCCGAGAAACGAATTTCTTTGGGTGGTTGTTTTTGTTGCGCTTTAATGTGGGGAGTCGGCGCATAAAGGGTCGAATGATTCAAATGCTTTTCAGAGTGTCAATATATCAATGCAAAAAGGTTGATGCTGAGCACGCTGACAAGCCCTGAGACGGCGACCGACAGTCCGCTCATTGCACCTTCTATCTCTCCCATCTCGATCGCCCTTGCCGTACCTATTGCGTGCGAGGACGAGCCTACTGCTATTCCTTTGGCTATCGGATCGGTTATTTTAAATATTCGGCAAAAGAAGGGGGCGAGCATATTTCCTACTATTCCAGACAGGATGATGACTGCTACCGTAATGGACGGAATTCCGCCAAGCTCCTCGGAAATGCTCATTCCGATGGCGCTCGTTATAGACTTCGGCAGAAGGGTGACATACATTTGGTGCGAGAGGGAAAAAACACACGCAAGCACGAGCACGCACAAGGCACTTGTGATAACTCCGGAAAGTATGCCGACAATAATTGCTGCCGCATTCTTTTTGAGCAGAGAAAGCTGCTCGTACAGCGGTATGGCGAGGCATACTGTGGCAGGCGTGAGAAAGTATGACAGATACTTTGCGCTTTTGTTATACACCTCATAGCTGATTCCGGAGCAGAGAAGTATTGCTATGACGGCAAGGATGGAGATGAAAAGGGGGTTGAGGATAGCGAGCTTGAACCTCTTTTGAAGCTGAATGCCGAGAACGTATGCGCCGATGCTGATAAATGCGCCGAAGAAGATAGAATTCTCTATTATTTCATACATTGCCGTTTTCCTCCTTCTTTTCCGTATCGGCTTGTTTTGCAAAGTGCTTTATACAGACATCGGTGGTCTTGCCGCTTACAAAGAACACGACGGGCGTGACAAGCACGATAGATATTACTATCGTAAGCCATGAGGTTCTCAGCGAGTCGGAACATCCTATAAGTCCGACGGCGGCAGGGATGAACATTATCTGCATTAGGCTGACAAGAAATGTTGCGCAGTCCTTTACTGCGCCGAGCGGTACTATTTTTAAACAGAGCAGGACGAGCATAAGCGCAAGCCCCCATATGCTTGCCGGTATGGGGAGGGGGATGATGAGGTTGAGTATTTCTCCTAAAAAGGAGACGGTGATGATTATCGCAAACTGTTTTATGTATTTCATATTTTACCTCTTCGATTTTTATCGCATTATTATATACCACAATCCGCCTTGTTTCAAGTATTAAATGCCTAAAACGACATTTTAATATCGTCAATGTGATATTGCAATTCGGGCAGTTTTGTGGTATACTGTAATGCAGTTTGAAAAACGAGGTTTTAAAATGGACATTAACAGTACACTTGCAAAAGAATTAAACATAAAACTGTCGCAGGTAGAGGGTGCGGTAAAGCTCATTGACGAGGGAAACACGATACCTTTTATTGCCAGATACAGAAAAGAGGTCACGGGCTCGCTTGATGACCAGATACTGCGTGATCTTGCGGACAGACTCGAATATTTGAGAAATCTTGAAGCGACAAGAGAAAAGATACGGGAGACTATCACGGAGCAGGGGGCAATGACCGAGGAGATAGCCGCTGCGCTCGAGTCTGCCATGACGATGACAGAGCTTGATGATATATACAGACCCTACAGACCAAAGAGAAAGACAAGGGCGTCCATTGCTAAGGCAAAGGGTCTTGAGCCTTTGGCTAATGCTATATACGAACAAAAAAAGGATGCGCCCACCCCCGAGGAGATGGCGGCAGAGTACATAAACGATCAGGTGCCTGATGTTGAGTCTGCGCTTGCCGGCGCATCGGACATTATTGCGGAGATGATAAGTGATGACGCAGCTCTGCGAAAGAGCCTGCGTGAGGCGTTTCTATCAAAGGCGATGCTGACGGCGCACGGGGTGCAGGAGGACATGGGTGTATACGAGATGTATGCAGATTTTTCGGAGCCCGTATCAAAGATAGCATCTCACAGGGTACTTGCCGTGAACAGAGGCGAGCGTGAAGAGTATCTGAAGGTGGATGTTGTTTTTGATCAAGGTGCGGCGTTGAAGATAATTTTTGATGCGCATATAAAAGAAGGCTCTTTGTGCAGTCAGCTCGTAAAGGCTGCCGCAGAGGATGCATACGGCAGACTGATATTTCCGTCTATAGAACGTGAGATAAGAAACACGCTGACCGATAACGCAAGTGAGTCTGCGATAAAGGTTTTCTCTCTCAATCTAAAGCAGCTGCTCATGCAGCCGCCCGTAAAGGGCAAGGTTACGCTCGGCTTTGACCCCGGGTACCGAATGGGGTGCAAGCTCGCCGTAGTTGACGGTACGGGCAAGGTGCTGGAGACATCGGTTATCTATCCCGTTCCGCCGTTTTCAAAGGTGGAGCAGGCAAAGGCTGCGGTAAAGGCACTGTGCAAAAAATATGCGGTGGAAATGTTTGCGATAGGAAACGGAACCGCATCGCATGAGACGGAGGTTTTTTGCGCTGATGTCATCCGTGAGATAGGCGGTATCAGTTACATGGTCGTAAGTGAGTCGGGTGCGTCGGTCTACTCTGCCTCGAAGATAGGTGCAGAGGAGTTCCCCGATTTTGACGTAAACGTCAGAAGCGCAGTATCTATTGCCAGACGCTTGCAGGATCCTTTGGCGGAGCTTGTAAAGATAGACCCGAAGGCTATAGGTGTTGGTCAGTATCAGCACGATATGCCGCAGGCACGGCTTTCCGAGGCGCTTGACGGTGTGGTAGAGGACTGCGTAAACTCTGTAGGCGTTGATCTTAATACGGCTTCCGCACCGCTGCTTTCAAGAGTTGCGGGTATCGGCGGCACGCTTGCAAAGAATATTGTTACATACCGTGAGGAAAACGGAATTTTCACATCAAGAGCACAGCTCAAAAAAGTACCTAAGCTTGGTCCGAAGGCTTTTGAGCAATGCGCAGGATTTTTGCGTGTTCCCGAAAGTAAAAACTCATTTGACAACACGGGCGTTCATCCCGAGAGCTATGATGCGGCAAAGGCGTTGCTGTGTGAATGCGGCTACAGCGAGGCTGACATAAAGGCGGGAGGCATAAAGGGCATCTCTGAGAAGGTAGAGAGTATCGGTGTGAAAAAGCTCACTGAGACGCTCGGTATCGGCGAGCCTACTCTGCGTGACATTGCAAAGGAGCTTTCCCGTCCGGGGCGTGACCCGAGAGATGAGCTTCCTCCTCCTATGCTTCGCACGGACATAATGTCAATGGATGATCTGACACCCGGTATGGAGATGACGGGCACGGTAAGAAATGTGATCGACTTTGGTGTTTTTGTTGACATCGGAGTGCATCAGGACGGGCTTGTTCATATATCACAGCTATCCGACAAATTCGTAAAGCATCCGCTCGATGTCGTCAAGGTCGGTGACATTGTAAAAGTATGGGTAATTGGTGTTGACAGCGCAAAAAAGAGAATTTCTCTCACAATGAAAGACCCGAACAAACAAGCAAAAAAGTAAAAGTTGTATAATATTTTATATGTTTTTGGGTGCAAAATGCAAATACTATTGCATTTTGCACTTTTTTATGTTATACTCAATGTAACTCAGCATTAAATTTGAGTGAATTTTATTTTTATTTTGGAGGATTTTTTATTTTGGATACGGACAGTTGGAGTCAGATTATTATACTTGTGATTCTAATTATGTTTTCGGCGTATTTTTCAGCGACCGAAACGGCATTTTCGTCTCTCAACAAAATTCGCATTAAGATGTTGGCGGATGACGGTAACAAGCGTGCGGCGCTTGTTCTTGATATGACTGAAAATTTTGACAGGCTGCTGACGACCGTGCTCATCGGTAACAATATTGTAAACATTGCTTCTACATCTATTGCAACCGTATTTTTTATCAGCTTGCTCGGTAACGCAAGCGGTCCTACTGTGTCTACGGTTGTGATGACGGTCCTTGTGCTTATTTTCGGTGAAATAACACCGAAAAGCATTGCAAAGGAAAAGCCTGAAAGCTTTGCTATGTTTTCGGCTCCTTTCATAAAAGTTTTGTTTATGGTCTTCATTCCGTTTGTATGGTTTTTCTCTGCGTGGAAAAAGATGCTCAAAAAGCTCTTTAAGCTTGAGAACAATGATGCTATCACGGGAGATGAGTTGCTCAACATTGTTGAAGAGGCTGAGGACAGCGGCGGAATTGACGAGGAGGAAAGCGACCTTATCCGTTCTGCAATATCTTTTTCTGATCTGACGGCAGAGGATATTTTGACTCCCCGTGTTGACATAATTGCTATCGACAAAAACGACAGCGAGGACAAAATAGCTCAGGTATTTGATGATTCCAAGTTCTCAAGACTTCCTGTCTATGAGGAAGGAATAGACAACATTATAGGGTTTATTCATATTCGTGATTTCAGCCGTGTGAAATTCTCGGATGATAAGGATTATAACATTGACGATATTCTCAAAAATACCGTATTTGTGGCAAAAAGCATGGCCGTAAACGACCTGCTCAAGCTCATGCAGTCAAAAAAGACACACATGGCAATAGTTACGGACGAGTACGGCGGTACGATAGGTTTGGTTACGCTTGAGGATATACTTGAAGAGCTTGTCGGTGAGATATGGGACGAGTCTGATGAGATCGTTGAGGATTTCGTTGATATGTCTGACGGCTCTGTAAAGGTGCTTTGCTCAACGCAGCTCAGCAAAATGTTTGACCGTCTCGGCATGGATGTTGACGACGAAAGTGAGTCTGTTTCTGTCGGCGGATGGGTAATTGAGCAGCTCTGTAAAATTCCCGAGGCAGGAGATTCGTTCTCTTATGAAAACATAGACGTAACGGTAACGAAGGTTGAGAACAGACGTATAGTCGAGATATCCGTTATAAAGCGTGAACCTGCAGAAGAGGAAGAATAAATTTTAAATTGAGGGGTTATGAAAAAATATACAGCTTCTACCCTAAAGGATAAAAAGAATAATACTGCTATAGAAAAAGATAAGCCTTTACGCTTATCTTTTTCTAAAATATTGAAGCTCACGGTAATTGTTTTTGTTATTGTCGGTGTGCTGACGGCACTCGGGCTGCTCTTTATAAACTTTGAGGTAAAGGGCGGCACTGAGGGGAAAATCGTCGAAAGTGTGGGTGACTCGGGCTATGACTGCATTATCATTCTCGGTGCCGGTGTGAGAGATGACGGCAGTATGAGCGATATGCTCCGTGACAGGATGGATACGGGGATAAGGCTGTACTTTGAGGGGGCGGCGGAGAAGATCATCGTGAGCGGAGATCACGGCACGGAAGGCTATGACGAAGTGAACACGATGAAGCAGTACGCCATAGAGTGCGGTGTTGAGAGCAGTGATATTTTCATGGATCATGCAGGATTCTCCACATACGAGAGCATCGTAAGGGCAAAGGAGATCTTTGAGGTGAAAAGCGCTGTTGTTGTCACGCAGAGGTATCATTTGTACAGGGCGCTGTATATTGCTCAGTATTGCGGGCTTGATGCGGTCGGTGTCTCGGCAGATATGCACACATATGCGGGGCAGGGGTACAGAGACGCAAGGGAGATGCTTGCGAGGTGTAATGATTTTATAAAGAAGTTCACAAGACCGTCTCCGACATATCTCGGTGAGGTGATCTCGATCACCTCGGACGGGGATATTACAAACGACAGGTAAAGGTCGCAAAAATGAATATAAAAAAGGGATGTCTCAAATCCAAATAAATTCGGATTTGAGACATCCCTTTTTTGCGGCATAGAAATTTCACACATTCCCACTCGCCGTCATGCACAGCTTCTGTAACAGAAAAACTACGGTAGGCGAGAGGATGGCGGCGGGCACTGCCCGCTTTTTATTTTGTAATTACTGTTACGGTACTGAGCTTATCCAAAAGTATGTTATAAGCTTGTGTTTGCTCGCTGTCCTGAATTTTTACAGATGCAACCTTTCCGTCGTTTCCTATAGTGAAGGTTTCACCTGTGGTGCACTTATAAAGGTATGACACATCTTTTGCGTCTGCTGTTTTTTCGTCATTTACGTTATATATTTCTCCCTTTGACGAGAAAAACAGGTAATCCGTCACATCCAATGATACTGCAAAAACGGCATCTTCCTTATATCCCATGAAGTCTCTCCAGACTTTTTCATTTTTGCTTACGTAATACGCACGTCCGTCATTGAGAACGAAAAAGTCACTCATAGCATGAACTTCGGTCAGGTTCTTTGTAGCGATATACTCATAGTCATATGTATTGCCGAAGGTCTTGCCGCTTGCAGTCGTGCCGTACGGTCCCCAGCCCTGTGGATAATACAGGTCTGTTACTTTGGCAGTCTCTCCTGCAAGACTTCCTACTGCTGCGTTTGACAATGCACCTTTGCTGTAATAGTCAACAGTCCCGTCCGCATGCAATACGGCGCATGAGAGAAGCTCTCCCTCATAACCGTCAACACATCTGACCGCTTTTGTTTGTGCTTTTACAGCTTTTACAAAATCTGCTACGTTATCCTTATAGTCGATGGACAAGCAATGATAGCATACACCACTGTCCTTTGTGCATTCTTCCATGCCTATCTTGTCAAGCTGATCGGGGTCATAAAAAACATTGAATGTTCCGTCACTTTTCAGGCACAGACACAGCGTATTGTAGTACGCACTCATTTTATTGAAGGATATTACTCCTGTCAATGCAGGGTCGGGGGTAAATGTTCTTGCAACTGTTTTGCCGCCTTCGTTTGCCGCATAGATAAAGCGGGGTGTGCCGTTTTCGTCCGAGTATAAAATGCCGTTGCTGTCAACTATATCGGAATCCGTGAAATTTTCGAACACATATGCGCTTACCGTAATTACGGGGGTGGCGTATGCTTTTGCTCTCAGCTCTGCCGCCTTTTCCGAGCTGTCCGAATATCCCTCTACCGCAAGGCGGGAAAAGAGTCCGTATGCATACTGGAAATTGTTATTGTTTGCCGCCGCAACTGCGCTGTCATACAGAGACTTCATATCTGTCTCGGACAGCTGCATATCCTTTGCGATAACAAGACCGCTGTCTTTGTCTATCGTTCCTATTTCGAGCGGAGTAACATCACTTTTTCCTTCGTCAGTCGTTGTAATATCGGCGGTATCTGTTGTATTGTTCGCGGCTGTTGATGTATCTGTTGCCGTATCGACAGCATTTTGCGTTTCTGTCGAGTTGCTCTCCTGAACTTGACAAGAGGTAAAGCAAAGTGTTGCAACAAGAGCTGCGGTCGTCAGTGACATTATTAACCTTTTATTCATATAGAACCTCCTGTTTTTAAAATCAATTACTGTTATTATTGCTTACTTTTGGCTATTGTGTCGATAAAAAACATTGGACCCCCCTTTTCGATACAAATTACCAAATAATAATACAACCGTATTCACACCGAAAAAGCTGTATGCACATAGGAGATTGGGCTATACTTATTAATTTAGTATTAAAATTATAACATATTCAAAAGCGGCTTTCGATGAACAATTATGTTGCACAGTTAATGATTGTGTTGCTTTGGGGCAATTTATACAAAGCGTACAAGCGCCGTGCACGGTCAAATAACCATTGAAAAGGAAGGGCGGCAGGGCATACGAGAGTGTTTTTGACGGGGGTGTGCTTTTGACAAGTATTTGTATGAAAATCGGCATAGAGACTCTCAAAAAAAATTTTTTGGTATGTACGATTATCGGCGTTTTTTTCTGATAGTATTTAAAGGCAGGTGAGAGAAGGAGGTCAAAAACATGAGTGAAGAGAATAAAAACGACGGCAAAAAAATTCAGAGCGAGCCGAAAAAGCACTCTCTTGACGAGGAGACGAGGCTGCGCGGGATATGGAGCAAGGCGATGGCCTTGCGTGGGCTGAAAAAGGTGATGAATGTATCGCTTGAAGCTGCAAAGATACCCACACTTGATGAAAACGGCGAGGTCGTGGAGGTGAAGTTTAATCCGAGTGCCGCAAATGCGGCTACAAAAGCTATTGAGACCGCCAACAAAATGCTCGGATACAATCTTCCCGATGACGACTCTGACGAATGTGACACAGAGATAACCGTGATATTCGAGAATGCAGAGGAATACTCGCTGTGAGACTCGTTCTCTCTCCTCCTCATGAAAAGCAGAAAGAGTTTTTACTCGCTCGCACACGCTTTGTGGCTTACGGCGGTGCGAGAGGCGGCGGCAAAAGCCATGCCGTGCGCCTGAAGGCTACACTTCTTTGTCTGAGGTACAGCGGGATAAGAGTATTGATACTCCGCCGCTCTTATCCCGAGCTGTACGAAAACCATATAAAGATAATGTCGGCAGAGCTGAAGGGGGCGGCGGTATACAAAGATGCCGATAAAAGCCTGAACTTTCCTAACGGCAGCAGGATAAAGTTCGGATACTGTGCCTGTGATTCGGACCTATTGCAGTATCAGGGTGTTGAATATGACGTTATCTTTATGGACGAGGCGACGCATTTTACGGAATTTCAGTTTGACGTTATCAAGTCATGCATGAGAGGCGCAAACAGCTTTCCTAAGCGTTTTTATCTCACCTGCAACCCCGGGGGCGTCGGACACGCATGGGTAAAGAGGCTGTTTGTTGACCGTGACTACAGAGAAGGGGAAAAACCGCAGGATTACACCTTTATAAAAAGTACGGTATACGACAACAAGCCCTTGCTTGAAAACGACAGCGAATATGTAAACACCCTCAAAAATCTTCCGTCAGAGCTAAGGCGCGCATGGCTGGACGGAGACTGGGATATTTTTGCCGGACAGTATTTTTCGGAGTTTTCAAGAGAAATACATTTGTGCGATGCGAAAGAAATTCCGCATTGGTGGAAAAAATACCGTGCGTTTGACTACGGGCTCGATATGCTTGCGTGCTTGTGGGCGGCGGTTGATGAGTCGGGCGATATCTGGATATACAGAGAGTATTGTGAGAGCGGTCTTATCGTCAGCGAGGCGGCAAAGAGGATAATTGCGCTTTCATATGACGAAAAGATAGTGACGACCGTCGCTCCGCCTGATATGTACAACAGGCAAAAGGACAGCGGGAAAAGCATGGCGGAGCTTTTTGAGCAGGAGGGAGTGAAGCTGACACGGGCGGACAACTCGAGAATACAAGGCTGGATGAACCTAAAGGAATGGCTAAAGCCCATAAAGGGAGAGGGGGGCAAGTACAGCTCGAGGCTGCATATCTTTTCGTCCTGCAAGGAGCTGACGAGGTGTCTTCCGCTGCTCGTACATGACAAGGATGCAAGCATGGACTGCTCGACCGAGCCGCATGAGATAACGCACATATGCGATGCTCTGCGCTATCTTTGTATGCACCGTACCGGTGAGTCGAAAAAGAAGCAGGAAAAAAGCTACACTCAAAAGTGCAGGGAAAGGGCTATTAGAAAATGCAGGCATGGTGCGGGCGGAGGCTATTTTACCTGATGCTTTGCGCAAGATGAGAGCGGCTGCTATGATAAGGTTTTTAATATATACACGGAGGCAATATGAAAAAAATATATAAGGTCAAGCACATATGCTCGGTGCCCGGATGTGCTTGTGTTGACTGTCTGTCGCTGAGCCGAGGCTCAAACGGGTCGGTGTGTCTGTGCAAAAAATGCATAGCGGATCTTTATCATGCTATGACAGGCGAGTCAAAGCAGAAAAAGAAAAGCACTAAAAAAGCAGACGAGACAACGACGAAAGTAAGGGGTGAGGGATGATGCACTTTACAGTTATGGCTGCGGTATACGCTGTGCTGATACTTTTGCTCGAGCTTTTTCACAGGGCAGAAAGAAAGGATATGTACGACAGGCTGATGTGCCGGGACGCAAGCGAATACAAAAAGCTGCACGAAAACAAAAAATCCGCCGCAAAGCCGCCTTACGTTGTCACGGCACAGCGATGGAGAGACAGAGAGGCGGGTGGTAAAGGATGAGCTTTATTTCCGAGATGCTCGACCGTATGAATACTGAGAAAAACAGCAAAAAGGCAAACGGCGTGACGGCACTTGACCGTGACAGAGAGGGGCGCAGTATTTACAGCGAGGATGTAATAGCATTTATATCGGCGGAGCTTGAGAAAAGAAGGGAGCAGAGACGCAGATGTGAGCTTCAATGGAGGCTCAATGCAAACTTTTTGCTCGGACATCAGAACTGCGACATAAATCCATACCGCTCGGAGGTGGAGGACAGGGATATTCAGTATGAATACATGGAAAGAGCCTGCTACAACAGAATATCTCCGATAATCGACACCAGACTCGCAAATCTTGACGTAATGCATTTTGACATGACGGTTACCCCTGCCACAAACGAGATAGACGACTACGAGAAGGCTTGTATCTCAACAAAAATTCTCTCGTATCTTAAAAACACGACCGATTTTGACACTATAAGGCGTATGCTTGTCAGCTGGAGTGAGCTGTGCGGAACTGCGTTTATCATGTCATGGTGGGACAGAGATGCAGGGGCTCTTGTTTGCGAATACGAGGAGACGGATGAGGAGGGAAATACGAGTGTACGGCAGATCCACGAAGGGGATGTTAAGTATGGGCTGTTGACTCCTTACGAGGTATATCCCGAAAGCATATACAAGCAGACCGTTGCCGATCAAGCATCCGTCATTGTGGAGCAGGTCATGACAAGCGACCGTGTGTATGAGCTTTACGGTGTCAAGATCCCCGGCGGGGATGTTGAAACATACGCTCTTGCTCACACCGAGGGTGCGGGGGGCTTTGGTTATCCGAACACGGATATGAGCTTTTGCCCTCGGATCGCCGAGGACAGCGTGAAGGTCGTTACATACTTTGAAAATCCGACAAGAACTTACCCCGAGGGCAGACTCATTATCTGTGCGTCTGACAAGGTGCTTTTCTACGGGGCAATGCCATATGATGAGATACCTATAGTTGCGCTCAAATGCAAGGATATTCCCGGACAGTTCTTTGGCAGAAGCATAATCGAGGAGCTGATACCTCTACAGCGTGCGTATAACGGCTGTAAAAACAAGATACACGATTACATAAGGACGCTTGCATCAAATCCCCTGCTCGTTCCTCAGGGCAGCATTGACGATATTGATGCACTTGTGGAATGCGGAACTGCCCCCGGAACGGTCATTGAATATGATGCGGACAGAGGAAAGCCCTCACCGCTCATTTTCCAGAGCATTTCAGGCGAGGTGCGCCAGGAATGCGACGACATCGTAAGAGAGATGGAATACGTAGCCGGAGTATCTCAGCTGATGGTAACAGGAGCAAATCCAACGGGTGTAGTCAGCGGTACCGCCATTGATAAGCTTCAGAAAATAGACAGCACACGTCTTTCACTTACGGCTGACGGCATCCGTTCGGCAATAAAGGCGCTTGCATTACTGTGGTTGAAAATATACAAACGCCACGCAAAGACCTGCCGTGTGCTTTCTATTGCGGGGCAGAATGAAATGTCAAGCGTATTTACGTGGACAAGCGAGGATATCAATTCCTTTGACGTTGTTTTTGACAGCGACAATGAGCTGAAAAACAGCGAGGAGAAACAGAGAAATAATTTCCTTACCGCTATGTCGATGGGGCTTTTCAATGATGACAACGGAAAACTGCCGAGGGATTTCAGAGAAAGAGCCATTGAGCTGTTGCGGTTGGGCGCTTACGGCACTCTCATGTGTGAAAATGAGCTTCAGCTCAAGGGTGCAAGGAGAGAAAACGATATGCTCTGCGCAGGGCGGGTTCCCGAGCTTGATCTTTATGATGACGATGAGCTTCATATAGCGGAGCACAAGAGATTTGCTCTTCAAATGCGCTTTAAGCTTTTGCGAAAGAAGGACCCTGAGCTTGCTCGTGCTTTTGACGAGCACATCCGTGAGCACATAAAAAGGGCTGCTGAAGCGGCAAAAGAAAAGGCAGACTCAAACAAAAACAAAAAGGAGTAAAAAATGAAAGAAACAAACAAAAACAAAACGGTCAAGATCGAAGAGATACTTGACCAGATAAGATCCGAGGAGGCGGCAAAGGCGGCAATTTCGGCAGAGGGAGATGCGGTGCAGGACCCTGAGCTTTCACAGGTTCCCACAGAGACGCAGTTGTCCGAGATGAGCGCCGAAGAGCGCAGAGACGTGTACCGTCGGCTGCTCGCTTCGATCGACGAGAAGGTAAATGAGAAGGTCAAGGCTCTGAGCGATGAGTACCGCAGAGGCATTGCAAATGTAAAGGACACTACGGTCAAGCAGGCTTTTTCAAATTCGGAAAAGTTCGGGGGATTTGGTGAGAACATCGCAGCAATAGACGGGATAATTGAAAAGGTACCAGTCCTCTCGATTCTGCCGGCAAATGAAAAGTACACTCTTGCCTACCTTATAAACGAGGGACTGAAGGCAAGAAACAACAAGATGGGAATGTCGGCTGAAGCTATCGTCAGTCTCGTAAACTCCCGTCCCGATGTTATGCGCTTGCTCGACGCTCAGAGAGCAAAGGAGCTTTCGCAATCATACGGCACGACACCTGCGTTTGCCGCTTCAAGCGGTGCGGCAAGTATGCCCGCAAACATAAAAAGCACGCCTCGCAATCTTGACGAGGCAAGCCGTGAAGCTTATTCAAGCTTTGGAATCAAACTTTAATTAAACAGTAAAAAGGAGAAAAAAATATGTCACAGTTACTTACACAAATCGAAGGTATACTCAAGGATAAATACCAGCCTGCCATTGCCAATCAGATAAACATTGAGCCGTCACCTTTCCTTGAAAAAATAAAGAAGGTACCGCTTACAAACAACACTATTAAGTTTGCCGCTCCTTTCGGAATTAACGGAGGCTTCGGCTTTGGCGCTGAGGGAATAGCTACTCCCAAATCCGGCGCTCAGAAGTACGTTTCTTTCTCAGTTGATGCGGTGGATATGTATGTTGATATCAAAATCTCAAACAAAACGGTAGAGCTTGCTTCTTCAAATGCAGGTGCTATGATAAACGCACTTGACGCAGAAATAAAGGGAAGCTATGCTTCTGCAAAATGGAACGTCGGCCGTGCTCTTTTCGGTGACGGCTCGGGACTGTTGTGCTTTGCTACTTCACTTCCCACGGAGGCTGACAGCGGCAACGGCATCACTATCGATGTAAACGACACATCCAAGCTTATTGAGGGGCTTATCGTTGATGTTTATGCGTATGATTCAAGCATGGATCCTACTCTGCCCGATACAAACAAGGGTGTGAGAATCCTTTACGTTGACCACGAAAACAACAAAATAGTTCTTGATGCAAGCTCGCTTTCTCTTGAGCTTTTCTCGGATGAGGGCGGTATTACTTCATACGGCAGACTCACAGTACAGAACAGTAAGGACAGAGAACTCTGCGGTCTGGGTGCTATTTTTAACGATTATATTGACACAATATACGGCGTAAGCAAAAGCGAAAATGCATGGGTCAAGCCCATCGTTTATCAGTGTGACGGCACGGTTACCGATATTGACCTTTACAGCGGCGTCAAGAAGGCGAAGGACTACAGAGGCGCAGATATTGATCTTATCATGATGGGTGACGATGCGTTCAGAAGCTATCAGGAATATATGCGTGCAAATAACGTGGTCGTTACCGACAAGCACAGATTTGTCGGCGGTGCTGTAGGCTATAAGGTGCTTGCGGGCAATCAGGAGGTAATCGTTGTAAACGAGAGATTTGTTCCCAAGGACGAAGCGTGGGGCGTTGATACAAGCGCATTTATGCTTCAGACAACTCCCTGGAACTTTATGTCTAAGGACGGCGGTATTTTCGTTGCTATGACAGACACCTCCGTTTACAGAGCTTTGCTTGCTTCTTACGGAAACCTTATTTGCACCAACCCCGGCGGATGCGTAAAGTTTACAGGTTGCACGGCAGACTCACAGTAAAGAGAGCTGCTGACAGATAGTTTTTGCGGCAGATGATACGCAAAGCCGCATGCCCTGCGGCTTTGCTCTGCGGCAAAAGAAAGGGGAGAATGTTATGGATACAACTAAGCTGTACGGTGAGGCGTATTCTCAGAGCAAGGTCTCTGAGGCGGCGTTTTGCCGTGCGTACAATGAGGCTGTTCGATATCTTCTTGCAAAATACGGGGAAAAGAATGTAAGCGACGGCAGCGGTGCTTCGCTGTTTGTAAAAAAAGCGGGAGAGAAGACGTCGCTGAGATGCGTGTATTTCGGTGCGGTATGTGCGTATATAAGCTTTAGCGTGACGAAAGATGAAGCGAAAAAGGCGGAATTCATGCAATGCTCCGATGATGCCTATTGCAACGTGTGGAGGGAAAGGATAAAGGGCGCAAGAGTCAGGGGGTGCAGATTTTGATATTTGAGTGTTCTGTTACGGTAGATGGCCTTATCTCAAAGGTCAAGGAGTCGCTTGAAATATTTAATCCCCCCTCGGATGACGTTCTGTATTCTATTCTGAACACATTTCTCGGGCAGCTTTATTCGGGCGTTATAAACGAAGTGCGCTGTGTTGAGATAGAAAATGGCGGTGGCGGCACCTTTGCTCTGCCTGACACAGACGGAGAAAGGTATGCGTGCGTCCGTGCGTCCGACATAAAGAAGATATATGCAGACGGATATGAGTATGAGAGGGTAGATGAGGATTATCCGTCTGCCCTGTGCACAGAAGATGACAGGCTCTATTTTATAAGCAGTGACGATGCTGTTGTTATTCTCGGTGCTGACACCGTACCCGACACGATACAGCTATACTACAGGGCAATGCCAAAGTTATATTCCGCATCCGAGCCGCAGAGACTGCTGTGCTTGCCCGAGGAGTTTGTCACGCTCGCAGAAGCTAAGCTCAGATGCGAGATATACCGCTTGTGCGGGGAGGAGGCATTATGCTCTAACTGGACCGCGGAGTACAACAGCATTATTTCAAGCTTTAGAATATGGCTGGAGGTGTGCGGTATATGAGCGAAAGGCATAGACACTATCAGCTGTCTACACAGCCGAAAGCCCGTAAGGAATATAAATATGAGATAAAATCTCTGGGTGTTCTTGACAAGCGGGACAGCTATGACAGCGGAAATGCTGTGGAGATGCATAATATCGACACGCAAGGCTATCCGATGCTCAGATGTGCAAAGGCAGGGGCGCAGATAGGAGCAAGATTTGCCGGTACCATACTTGATCTGACGGTATGCGACGGTAAGATCTATATTCTGCGGCACGAGTCGGAGAGCTTGTTCATTGATGAGGTAGACCCCGCAAGCGGATCTTCAAATACAATAACCGTAAGCTCCGAATCTTTGGATACTTCTGTTGATTATTCTTTGGTAAGATATAACGAATTTGGGTCTCAGACAGATCCTATCGGAGGTCAGTATACGAAAAAAATGCTCATTCTTCCCGATTACATAACGGGAGACATTGACGGCAGCGGCGGATACACGTTCTGCCGCACCGAACAGGTGCCGTCGGCTCAGGTCGGTACGGTGTTTATGTCGAGAGTTTTTTGTGCTGAGAACGGCAAGGTTTTTGCTTCTAATTTCAATGACGTTTGCACATATGAATTCGACACGGCGGATGAGTCTCTCGGCTCAAACGCATGGATGAGCAACACTCAGTCCAACACCAAGGCTGACGGAGATATCACGGCGCTTGCTGTATATGACGGTCACGTCGTGCTGTTCAAGCGTGACTACATGATGCAGGTATACAACAACAAAAATCCGTTTCGTTTGGTCGAGGTAGGCTCTTATGGATGCATCTCAAGGCAGGCTATATGTGAGTTTGACGGCAAGCTTGCTTTCGTCAGCCCTCAAGGGGTCATGCTTTACTCAGGGGGATATCCGTATTTTATCGGAAAGGAGCTGTGCATCGACGACTGGGAGGGAACGCTTTTGTGTGCGTCGGGGGAGCTTCTTTATATGTATGTGCCGTCACGCTCGACCGTTTACGTTTACGATGCGGAGCATGAATGCTGGGGAAACACAAACTCCGGCGGTAATATAAGCTTTATGTGCGGAGATTTTTCGGGTGCTTATTATATGCTCGGCCACTATTTATACTGCTTTGGCAAAGGCGGACAATCGGCATTCAGTATAAAGACCGCAAAAAGCTCTCTCGGTTATGAGGGGAGAAAGCGCATTTGCGCTCTCGGCGGTGAGGTGATAGTCGGCGAGCAATCAGAGGTGACGGTCAGTCTATGCGACGAGAACGGCGAGACACACCAAATAAAGCATATAAACTCACCCGGTGCATACTTCATAAATCAGCGGATATGCGGTATTGCTGTGCAGTATGCCTGCATTTCGCTCAACGGTCTGGGAGACGTCAGCATGGGTGATTTTTCGCTTACTTATAAAAAGGAGGATGAGTGACGGTGACATTCAAGGAGATAGAAGCGGAGGTAATAAGACTCGGCAAGCTGCTTGATGACAGGATAGCTGAGGACATAAAATACCGCAGAATGATAGAGGATCTGATGTACAATCTCTCATTTGAAAATATGCCGTCGGTACAAGAGGAGACGCAGAAAACTGCATCTGCGGTATCGGCGATCGTCGGAACCATTGACGGAGTGAGTGCGGGCATCAGCAGTATCGAGCAGACGGTAGATGCTCAGGGTGCTAAGATAGCACTTGTAGTCGGGAAGGGAGACTCGGGGGAAGACGTGATAAACACGGCGAGCATTGTCAGCGCCATAAACAGCTCCGGCTCAAGCATCAAGATGTCTGCCGATAAAATTCAGTTTGAAGGGTCGGATGTGACCTTTGACACGAATGTATTGCGTGTGGATGCGGACGGGTGTGTCAGCTTTTCCGCTCCGCTCTCCGCACCTACGGTTTACGCATCAAACGGCAACTTCAACGGAAGAGTGGATCTCGGAAGCACAGAGGGGCTGACAGGGTATGTTTATCTGAACAGCGGTGAGTCAAATCAGCTTGAGATAGTAGGAGACGGAGGCGTATACATAAGTACGGAGTCTGAGAGCGGTGACAGCTCGGGTTATGTGGAGATATACGGCGACGGGCTGTACTTTAACAGCAATGAGGTGCTCACAAAATCTGCGGGCGACATTCAATATCTTAAAGCTAAGCTCGGGCTGTGATATTACATAGGAGGTAAAAATGGCAAGTATAAAAGAAATTGCAACGGCGGCATCGGATATTATTTTTTCAAATGAGGGCAGCTACGGCAGCATCAACCGTGACGACAACGGCGCACTTTCTGTAGGAAAGCTCCAATGGCACGGAGAACGTGCACGGGCGCTGTTGCTGAAGATCATCGAGGCAATACCGCAGATATCTGCACAGCTTCTCGGTGATATATATACGGAGTTGATGCAGGGGGCAAGCTGGTCGCAAAGAGTGCTTGACTCGGAGGAGTCCAATCGTGTCAGCGCACTTTTGCTGCAGGAGAGATCAAAGCAAATACAGGATGAATGTGCAATAGAGGACATATGCACGGACATCGAAAGAGGCGTAATGTACGGTCTTTGTCACAGCGGAGCGCTGATATATTTTGCAGACGGTGCCAACCAATACGGAAGATACTCACAGCTCTGGAAGGATGCTGTGTGCAAAGCACTTGAGCATGGGGGAGATATTGAGGCGATGCACAATGCTATACTTTCGCTGACAAGCTCTCATCTTCAACGCAGACAAAGAACATACGAGAAGGTAAGAAGCCTCGGGATATGCAATGAGTATCTTGACGGCTGTGAAAAGGCAGAAGATGCCGAAGTTAATGCACAGAAGGAGAAGAAAATGACACATACAGTTGTGAGAGGGGATACTCTCAGCGAGATCAGCCTGCAATACGGTGTGGATATTGAGAGCATAATTGAAAGCAACAAAGCTAAGTACCGAAATATTACAAGGGATCATATTGTATGCGGCTGGGTGCTCGAAATTCCATGTATTCAGACAGAGGACGAATATGAGCAGGCTCTCAAGGTGCTTACGGATGAGGGCATTGTTGACAGCGAGCTTGTATCGAAGATAAACAATGAGGCGGCTGTGATCGCACTCTATCGTCTTTGGTGTTCGACAAAGAGAGTCGGGTGAGGGTATGAATGAGGCTGTTATAAGCATTATATGTGCAATAGCCGGCGCACTTTTCGGTTTTTCTTCCTACAAAAGATATGTTAAGAAGGATGGTGCCGACACCGGCCGCGATCGCTCGGATATCGAATACATAAAGAGAAGGACCGATGATATTCTGCTTGAACAGAAAAACACGAACATGACTCTTTCGTCTCATGCGGAACGCATAACAAGAGTGGAAGAAAGCGTAAAGCAGGCGCATAAACGGATTGACGGTATCGGCAACGGCACCGGTACTATCAGTCAGTAGAGATTATTTTTACTATAAGAGGGGAGAACTTGAAATGATCGATATTATAATCGGAGTATTGCCGTATATTGCGGCAATGTTGGTTGCTGTGCTGTTTTTTGCCGTTTACAGAGGCGGACTGAAAAAGCAGGCAAAACAGCTGTTGCTATGTCTTGTGAACACGGCGGAGCAGACATACGGCGGGGGCTGCGGCAAGCTCAAGTATTCTGCAGTGGCATCAAAGCTCTACGAGATGATGCCTAAGCTTTTTAAGTTTATATTTTCGGAGAAAATGATAGCGAATATGATAGAGAAGGCGGTAGCTGACATGAAAGAGTTTCTTTGTGACGGCGATGACGGTCAGGGTAAGGAGGCGCAGACATGAGCAGAAATGCAGAAAATGTGCGCAAGATGCGCAACCAAATACTTGACAAAATGGAAAGCGGAGAGGATGCAAGCCAAGCGATGTCCTCGCTCTATGACTACAGAAATGACAGACACAATATTGCTACGGGAGCAAATACCGTAAGTTCATCACAGAAGGAAATCATCTATCAGTCGGGTAGTGACAAGAGCACGGCACAAGGCACCGCAACAAGCGCAAGCGACGGTACGTGGGAGAGCTCAAGCGGCAGTATTGAGGATTATGAGAAAAAGCTGACCGGTGCGGTGAGTGCTCAGAGAGAGGTAAAGGACAGCATCGAAAGCTATATAGAGTCGCTTTCCGAAAAATACGACAGTATGCTCGAAAAGCTCACGGAGGGCAACTACAGGGACTATGAGCTGTATGACGATATTGTCTCTGAATATGAAGCACTTGGTGAAAAAATGTCAAACAGCGCTGTTGCTGACGCAGCAGCTCAGAACTCGGGAAATATTGATACACTTGCGGCTGCAAATGCTCACAGGCAAGTGATATCATACAAAAAAGCGGGAGATGAGGCGGCAAGAGACGCATACAATGAAAGTGTAAGCAATATTGCAGACTCGCTTTCTCAGTATATATCCGATGCAACAGATGCTTATTCTTTGCTCTCTCAGTCGGCGGAGCGTGAGGATGACTTTAATCTTTCATTGCTTGATGCGTATTCGGATTATCAGAGCGCAAAGAGCAAGGCGGCGGAAAGCAGCGGTAACAGCGGCATCGATCTTGACCGTTTGCAGGAGCTTGACGAAGATGATGCATCAAAGAGGTATGATACGTACATGGATATGCTGATAAGCATATATCCCGAGTACGGCGAGGAAATTCGGAATATTTTTCATCCGATTTAAGAATATTACTGCTTGTAAGGCTTACACGGGCGGATATGACAAAAATACTTGCAAACAAAAAATTTGCAAGTATTTTGTTTTTTTACTGCATAGGAAATTGCGTAATTACGCCCCGCCGTTTGATTGAGTTAAAGAAATTTCAAAGATACAATAGGCGGGAGGATGGGTGCGGGCACTGCGCGCTTTTTTTATAAATGTACTTTTTATCGGACAAATATTCTGCTATAATATATACAGAAGGATCCTAAATTGTCAAAGTGAAGTTCGGATCTTTGAGGCAAAAACGAGTCGAAGGTTCGGCTGTTCGGACAATAGGCAGAGAGACGGAAAACCGTTATTTGAGGAGGTACATATGGTAAAGCTTGATAAGGTTTTGGTAGTGGGGGTATCCTCCCGTGCTCTTTTTGATATGAGCGAGGGGAACCGTATATTTGAGCAGAGAGGACTTGCTGAATACAGCGAATACATGAGAGCACACGAGTCTGAGCCGCTCGCTCCGGGGAGCGCTTTTGGTCTTATAAAGGCGCTTTTGCGGTTGAATGACAGCGACAGAAGGCGTGTCGAGGTAATCATAATGTCAAGAAACAGCGCTGACACGAGCCTGCGTATTTTTAATTCTCTGAAGCACTACGGGCTTGACATAACAAGGGCTGTGCTGACCAGCGGTGCGCCTCTTGCGCCGTATCTGAATGCGTTTTGCGCTGATCTGTTTTTGTCGGCAGATGAGGAGGACGTCAAAAAAGCAATAAGCTCAAAGGTGGCGGCAGGCATAATATGCACCGACAGAGGAGGGTATGATGCAGACGAGGTCATAGATACGCTAAAGATCGCTTTTGACGGAGATGCGGTGCTGTTTTCGGGTGAGGCTGACGAGATATGGAAAGAAAAGGGAGAGGGTGAGTTTATTAAAAACGAGGTGCAAAATGCTGAAACACCTCTGCCCGAGGGGCCGTTTGCTCCTCTGCTCAAAACACTCTCGTTTTTGCAAAACGAGTTTGAGGGGGCTCAGAGACCGATACGAACGGCTCTCGTTACTGCGAGAAACGCACCTACTCACGAGAGGGTAATACGCACGCTCAGAGCGTGGGACGTAAAGATAGACGAGGCTTTTTTCCTCGGCGGCATGGATAAGCGTGAGTTCCTTCATGCATTCGGTGCTCATATTTTCTTTGACGATGCTCCCGCAAACACCGAGTCGGCAAAAGAAGTGGTTGCGACTGCAAGAGTTCCTGTCAGTATGTAGATAAAATATGCAGAAATTGTAAATTTATATATTAGTGGGATGAAGCTATTGATTTTTTTATTTGACCGAGCGTATAATATATTTAGTTGTACAAAACGTTCAAATTTTGTGTATTTTTGATTGCGCTGAAGGGGTAAAATAATGAGGGTATCTATTATAGTTAATCCGGTTGCCGGGAAAATGCGTGTAAAATCAAATCTGTTCGATATCGTGCAGAAGTTTTGCAATGCGGGATATACTGTTAATATATCTGTAACCAAAGCGAGAGGCGATGCGATAGAGCTTGCAAGCGCTCTTACTAAGGATGTATGTGATGCGGTGATATGCGCAGGCGGTGACGGAACGCTAAACGAGGTCATATGCGGTATCATGCGCTCAGGCTCACAGCTTCCTATCGGGTACATCCCATGCGGAAGTACAAACGATTTTGCTCAAAGCATGAAGCTATCCTCAAATCCCGTGGCTGCGACAGAGCGTATAATAGAAGGGACGGCACAGCCCTTTGACATAGGACTTTTTTGCGGCAGGAGAAATTTTTCCTATATTGCGTCGTTTGGTGCTTTTACAGAGACATCTTACACTACCTCTCAGCAAATGAAAAATGCGCTCGGACATTTTGCGTATGTGCTTGAAGGAGTGAAAAGCCTCGGAAACATAAAACCGTACAAGGTCACGGTATCCGAAAACGGAAGGTCTTTTTCGGGTGAGTATGTTTTCGGTGCTGTTGCAAATTCCACGTCTATTGCAGGAATTTTTAAGCTGAGCCCGGGGGTCGTTGATACAAACGACGGCAAGTTTGAAGTCATACTTGCAAAAAATCCCAAGAATGCAAACGAGCTAAACGAGCTGATAGGAGCAGTATTTACGGCAAATCTGAAAAGTCCGATGCTTACTTACTTCAAAGCGTCAAAGGTGGAGTTTAAGTGTGAGAACACTATATCATGGACGCTTGACGGGGAACAGGCGGACGGCTGTGCGAGCACCGTTATTGAAAATCTGCATAACAAGATATATTTGATAAGGTAAAAATGAGCCTCGCAAACGACTTTGATCGTTTGCGAGGCTCATTTTTATATTACTTTTGACAGCTCATCCCGTATTTGAGCATACATGTAAAGCGAGCCTGCGCAGATGACGGGGAGTTGCTTTTTGCGGCTTTTGTCAATGGCAGCCGATACGGCATCGCTCATTGACTCGCAGGCTGTGGCGCTGACTCGGTGTTCTCTCCACAGCTGCGCAAGTGTACTTTGCTCAAGGGCACGTTCATTTGCCTTGAACACAAACACACACTCACACACATCACATAGCTCTGTGATCATGCTTTTGTAATCCTTGTCTCTCATCACGGAGCTGACAAGGATTATCTTTTTTGTGCCGAAATATTCAAGAATGCTTTTTTTGAGCATTTGTATTCCTTGCGGATTGTGCGCCCCGTCGTATATTACGCAGGGCTCTGTACTGAGAAGCTCAAATCTTGCGTGCCATATGCTGTGTAAAATTCCATCCTTTATGCTTTGCTCGTTTATGCAAAGCGGCTCCTTTAAGATATCAGCGGCACACAGAACAAGTGCGGCGTTGTATATCTGATACTCGCCGAGGAGCGGAATTTTGATATCCTTGTGCTTGCCGAAGTCAATGATGCTTCCGTCAAGTGTCATGCTTTTCTTTGCGATATCGGCATTATTGCAAAAGTATATTTTTGATTTTTTTTGTGCAGCTTCTTTTTTGAAAATATCCGAAATGCTCTCGGCGGTCTGTGCGACGAGCACGGGGCAGCCTTCTTTTATTATTCCGGCTTTTTCATACGCTATCTTTTCAAGTGTATCTCCGAGAATTGCCGTATGGTCATAGTCGATACCCGTTATGACGGAGAGCAGGGGCGCCTTTATAATATTTGTGCTGTCGAGCCGTCCGCCGAGTCCTGCCTCAAGTATAACGATATCACATTGCTCTCGTCTGAAATATTCCATACCGATTGCCGTGATTAGCTCAAACTCTGTCGGCTTTTGCTCCATTCTCTCAGCGTGCGGCTGTATAAATTCCACAAGCTCCGAGAGGGCGGTGTCGGGTATTTCTTTTCCGTTTATGCATATTCTGTCGTTGAAGCGTCTGATATATGGGGAGGTAAATCTGCCGACCTTGAGTCCGCACGCTTCAAGGATGCCCGAGAGCATCGAGCAAAAGGAGCCTTTGCCGTTTGTTCCAGCAACATGGATAAAGCGCAGCTTGCTCTGCGGCTCTCCGATATGCTCAAGCAGCTCCTTAATACGGTGAAGTCCCGGCTCTGCTCTTGTCCATGAGTTTTCATGAATATAGCTTAGTGCCTGCTCGTAGGTCATGATTATTTTTTTCCTGCCTTCGTTATTTTACGCAGCTTTGGTAACAGAAGAAGCACAAGCACGGAATTTACAACTATTCTGACGGCGGTATTTGCAATTCTCATGGGAAGTATTGCGTACAACGCTTTTACCGTATAACCCATGATATTTGCATCAAGATACAGTGCGGCTATGTTTGCGCCCGTGAGCAAAAGCTCTGCCAATGCTACGATAATGATTGTCTGTACGGCTGTCTTGATGTGCGATTTTCCCTGTGTAGGTACATACGAGCATAATCCTACAAATATACCTTGAATCAAGGTAGGGAGCAGCCACAGCACCGTTGTAGGAGAAAAGCCGTAGAGAAGCTGTTCAAGGAAGGCGGCGCAAAATGACAGCAAAATAATGTCAGGCATACCGAGCAGCAGTCCTCCGAGGATAATTGCGAAAGAGGCAAAGGATACCTGCATCACACCTAAATCAACAGAAAGAAATGATGCGAGTACTACATAGACAGCTGCAAACATTGCGCCGATAACAAGGCGCTGAACAAAACCGTTTTTTACGGTTTTTGCGGTGGGGTTGTTTTGATTTTTCATAAAAAATTCCTCCTTTCCCGTTCATCATTCGGAAAAAGAGGAATGAGCCGCAGCTACTGTACGGCATCGTATCTTGTCCTTATGAAGCGGGATGCAGAACAGATACCGCAAGGCTTGCTTTTCGTTCACCCAACAACTCCCCGTTCGGGTGACACTTTACGCATCTGTTCTTACTCTTCGATACCGTGATTATAGCACCGTATACATTTATTGTCAATAACAAATGTCGATAAAAAACGAAATGAAAAACCAAAAGGGGCTGTGAAAAAAGCCCAAATCGCCAAAATCTGAACATTCTTTCTATTCCTTTCGTGGTGTAAAGAAACGGAGTTTTTTACACTCCCTTTTTATATCTAACCGATTTCGGTGTGTGTTGACAAGCTTTTTTCATTTCTGTATAATTATATCAAGAAAACTTACATTTAAATACAGAGGTCTTGACTGAGCTATGAAAGCGGCGATATATCAGATAAATTCAAAATATATACATTCTTCTCTTGCGGCGTGGTATCTTTTGGCGGCGGCGAGAAATGAAAATGTAGAGTGCGAATGCTGTGTGCTCGAGGGGAGCATCAACGAAAGCGAACAGGTGCTCTTTGACCGTGCGGTAAAGTCGGGTGCTGACACGGTGGGCTTTTGCACTTATATTTGGAACGTAGATACGGTGCTGAGACTGGCAAAGAGGCTAAAGGAGCATGACAGCGGCATAACAGTCATACTTGGCGGACCCGAGGTCGGCTACAGAGCAGAGGATATACTTAAAAACCACGCATATGCAGACTATGTTATCAGCGGAGAGGGAGAGGTGCCTTTTGCGAGGCTTCTGTCAGCGCTCGCTAAAGGCGATAAGGAACCCCGCATTGACGGAGTGAGCATGCGCTGCGGTTCAAGCTGCTGTATCACACCTCCCTATGAGATGAAAAACGACCCGCCTTGTCCCTACGGCGAGGAATATCTTTGTACGCTCAGAGAAAGAATATCATATATAGAGACGAGCAGAGGCTGTCCGTTTTCATGTGCTTATTGCCTGTCGTGTGTTCACAGCGTGCGCTTTTTTGATTTGGAAAATGCTAAGCGTTCAATTCTGCTATTGGCAAATTCGGGCAGCAAAACGGTAAAATTTGTTGACCGCACCTTCAACGCTGACAGAAAAAGGGCAGTATTGCTGTTTCGCTTTATCATTGAAAAGTATCGTGCGGGGGAGATACCCGAGGGTGTGACCTTTCATTTTGAGATTGCGGGCGAGCTTGTTGACGGTGACACGCTCTCTGCGATAAAAGACGCTCCTGCGGGGCTTTTTCAGTTTGAGATAGGGGTGCAGAGCTTTAACGTTCAGACCTTGAGAGCGATCAACAGATATACGAATACAGAAAAGCTGTGCGAAGTCATTACAGAGCTTTCATCATATGGAAATGCGCATATACATACGGACCTTATCGCAGGCTTGCCGTATGAGGGGATAGAGAGCTTCAAAGCCTCCTACAACAGACTGTATGCTCTCGGCTCGCACAAGATACAGCTCGGATTTTTAAAGCTGCTGTGGGGCTCGGACATGAGAGAAAAGAGCACGCTTTACCCGTGTGAGTATGAAGCGCAGGCACCGTACCAGGTCAAAAGCACCCCGTGGCTGAGCGAAGATGACATATACGAGCTTGAAGCGGTCGAGCGTGCAAACGACGGGATCTTTTTCAGCGGAAGATTTATCAAGACGGCAAAGTATCTCATGCTGTGTACAAATTACGATGCGTATACTTTGGCGCTGATACTCGGCAGAGCGTTGTATTCAGAGACAACGCCTGCGCTCGACACACTTTTTGATATGCTGTTTCTTGAAGGATCGAAATTGCCGGGTGTTGAGCCTCGACGTTTGCGTGACGTGATGCTGTATGACAGAATATCTAACAACAACAGCTGTGTTATACCCAAAAGCCTGAAAATAAAGGATTCGAGACTCAAAAGAATATCAAGCCGTATAAATGAAAAATATCCGCAGAAAGCGGGTGTCCGTCGGTGTATAGGTATACTTTACACCGAGGATAAGGTCATATTTGCCGACTACGAAAACAAGCACCCCGTAAGCGGACTGTATTCGGTACGGGAGACGGCACTCGGCGAAATATTGGGAGACGGAGAAGAGGCATGAGCAGTAATTTTGACTATGAGCTTGTACGCTCGGGCAGACGCAGTATATCAGTGGAAATAAAAAAGGGCGGCAGGATCATCGTGCGGGCACCGCAGAGAATGAGTGCGGAGGGAGTCGAGCGTTTTCTTTATCAAAGATCCGCATGGATAGAAAAGCACCTTCGCATACAGCTGGGTTATTCGGCTGATTTTGATTTTGACCGTTACGGGAAGAAGGAAATTACAGAGCTGAAGGCAAAAGCAAGAGAGGTGATATATCCGTTGGTCGAGCATTACAAGAGCTTGCTCGGTGTTCAGCCTTCTGCCGTGAAGATCAATGCGGCGAAAAAGCGCTTTGGCAGCTGCAGTGCAAAAAACAGTCTGAACTTTTCGTGTTTTCTTGTGCTTTACCCAATGCCTGCCATAGAGTATGTGACGGTGCATGAGCTGTGTCATATAAAAGAGCATAACCACAGTAAAAATTTTTACAGACATATAGAGAGCGTGATGCCTGATTACCGTGAGAGGGAAAGGGTGCTTTCCGAATATAACGGAGGAGAAAAGTGAAAAAGCTTGATCTGTTTGAATATATAGCGTGGAGGGGAGATCTTGACTTTCGCCGTGATCCTTATAACGGTATAGACAACCTCGTTTTTTCGCTGCTGTCATATATAGATTACTCTGATATTGCGGAGGACGGGTATCTTACAAGGGCATATACTCTCTCTGAGGTGATCTCACAGATAGATCAAATGCCGCCCGAAAGAAAGCATCTCGGTGCGATGATCCCAAAGCAGATAATAGATCTGGCGTTTGAAGCGGCAAACAGCGTTCGATTTGGGGATGCAAGAGTGTTCGGGTACAAAAATATCATTGATGAGCAAAAACAGTCGCAGTTTTGCGCTGTCAGCTTTGCGCTTCCGAGCGGCGAGATATGCGTGGCATACAGAGGAACCGACGATACGTTGGTCGGTTGGAAGGAAAATCTCAACATGAGCTTTCTCAGCGTTACCTCTGCACAGGAAACCGCAACAAATTATCTGCACGATGTTGCAGCCGAGACATCGGCTATGCCTATTTACGTATGCGGTCACTCAAAGGGAGGCAATCTTGCAATATGGGCAAGCGTAAATTCGAAAAAACAGATAAGAGACAGGATAGTGCATATATATAACAACGACGGCCCCGGCTTTTGTGCGGAATTTATCTCTTCGCAAAAGTATAGAGCTATGGCACAGAAGATCACTACGTTTATTCCGCAGTCGTCCGTTGTGGGGATGTTTTTTGAGCATGACGAAAACCGCAGAATAGTAAAATGCGTCAAAGGATCGATCATGCAGCATGATATCTTTTCGTGGAGGATAAAGGGCACAAGCCCCGTATGTGTGGAGTCTGTTTCACGCTTTTCCAAAAAAAGCGACGAAAATATAAAGCAGTGGCTTGCATCTCTTGAGATGCAGGAGAGGCGGGAATTTGTCGATACGCTGTATTCACTTTTGTGTGCGACGGGAGCAAAAACTCTGTCGGATTTGAATAAAAACAAAATAAAAAGCATAAGTGCTTTTGGCAAGGCACTGAGGTCTCTTGAGCCGTCGGCTGAAGAAAATTTCAGGTATGTGATAGGCAAAATGATAAATAAAAAGCTGGCGCTCGGGGATCTCACAGAGAGAAAAAAGGATGACAAATGATTGTTAGACACTTATCTAAACTTGTGCTGCAGGTATATATCGAACAAGCATATCAGATGATTGTCTAACATCCAAAATGTCAGCTGTGATGCGACTTTCACGACTTTTTTTGGGATGTAGCGTGTAGGTTGCGGCATCTTTTCTTTTAAAATGCAGGGGTGCCGAACGAGGTTTCTTGACTCTGTGTGAGTAAAGCCCGAGCGTTATTTGTGAAAATAAAACAATGAGGCAGAGATCGGTGTCACCGATCTCTGCCTCATTGTTTTATTGCTTGCATTTTCAGCTTTGCTTCGGGCTTGTGCCGTAGAAATTTTTGTAGCATTTATAAAAACCCGTATAAGAGTTAAACCCGACCATGTTTGCAATTTCTGAGAGCGAGTGCGTGTTTTCAAAAATAAGCGACTGTGCTATTGTCATGCGCTGACGCATAAGGAGCCTTGTAAAGCTTGCGTTGAATATTTTTTTGCACAGCCGTTCTGTCTGGCGTGCGGACAGGCATATTTTTTCTGCGAGCGAGGAGAGCGTCAGCGATTTTTCTGCGTAGTTTGACAGTATAAAATCCTCGATAAGTATGGCGTATTGATGCTCGGCATTGGTGATCTTTCGTGTATTTTTCCCCTCGCCCTGTATGCTGTTATGCTCAATGCAGTCTACCACCGACAGGATTATCGCGGATACGATATTCGATACGAGCGTTTCCCGCTTGTAGTCTTCACGGGAAAAGTCAGCAAGCAGATTGAAAAGCGAGCTGATGTTTTCTTCTGACAATATTACGATATCATTCATTTTGCCGAGTGCCGAGTTTATGCTTTTCAGCATTTGGCTTTCTTTTTGCTGCGGGCTTCCTACCAAAAATTTAACGGATATTTTTTTGCACTCTCCGTCCGAACCGCTCGGAAGGAAATGATGAAAAGAGAAGGGAGGGATAAAACACACGGATCTTTTGGCAAGCTCTGTCTTGCTTCGGTCATGCGTCAGTATCCAGCCGTCTGTCATCGGATACTGAAGCTCATATGATGAGTGATAATGCGGAGACTGCGCATACTCGGTGCCACTCGAGTTGAAAACTACCGTGTACGAGATGCGGATACCCTGCATCGTGATCTGACCGTTACTTTCGTAATATACCTTCATGCTCTCACCCCTTTGTAATGATTGTACATCATTTTACATGGAAAGTAAAGCAAATTCTTAATATTTGTGTCTTGAAAAATGCTTGGTATTTCCAAATGCGACATTTTGCGCTGTTTGTTGTCTATGGTGTATATTGATTATTTGCGTTCATTTTTGTATACTTATTACAGATAAGCTTGACATAAGGCAAGCAAAATAATGCAATATTATGGAGGATGTTATGAGTAAAAACAAAATAATAGCGATTTTGGCTACTGCTGCTGCGGTTATTTTGTGTATTGTTCTTGTGTGCGTGTTTGCTCTCGGCAAAAATGCCGGAGACGGAACAGGGGACACAAACACGGGCATGACCGACAGCAATACTGCGGCTGACAGCTCTGTCAATATACCGCAGGGAGGCGTGTGCACGGATGATCACGTAAGCCACGCAAGAGTGGGGAAGACCATCGGCGGAGATGAGCAGACCCAGATTATTTTAGGCAAATGTTCCCGTTGCGGAGATGAGGCAGGCGAGGTGGTTGCCGCGTTGGCGGACATGACGGGCAAAACCTACATGCAATGTCTCACGGAGTTTTCTCAAAATGCGGCAGTTATCGAGGCTAAAACGACCAAAGGAACTGCAAGATCAACATGGATAGCAGAGTATACGGAGAGCGGTATCGTTATCAGCGTACGTACATATGATCCCATATCATATACAGCCTCCGGAAAAATGGATAAAAGCGACAATATATCCTTTTATATTCAAGCGGCAAACTCTATCGAATGCGGTGACGGCTTTGCTATCAGCTTCAGCTGTAATGCCGAAGGTGAGTATGCCCTCCAAAGATATTCGAGCACAAAGGGTTATGTAGCTGAGAGCGTTTCGGATATAACAACGGAAAACGACCGCTTTTACTACGATTTTGAAAAGATAGACGGCGGATATGACGTAAAGGTATTTGCAAGCTACGCTTTTCTAAATTCTACATATGAAAGCGCACATGCAAACATACGCATTTTCCCCATGCTTCGCAATGCTGATGCGTCTGGCATGAGTGTTTGTTCGGAATACTGCGAGGAGCTGGGTGCTTTGCCGAGCCGCCCCGACACTTGGTTTGTAATAGACGAAGACGGCAGCTTTATCCGTGACGATTTCGACAAGGTCAGCTTTGCCGAGGATACGCTTGAGAGCAGCGGTCATACCGATCTCAAGTTCCTCGAAGAGCTGGCAGTCATTGAGGGAGGAACTCTCAGAAAGGCAGAGATAGGTATGCCGATGTTTACCGACAGAGGCTACAGCTTTGAAGAGTATTCGCTTCCCACAGAGCTTTTGGGTAAGAGCTATCTGCAAAATCCTATTTCCGGCTGTACCGTAACGGTAAAGCAGGCAGGATATGTAGTGCTGATGACAAATCAGCTCTCAGGCAACGAGAGCCGTGATGCTGCACTTGCTTCAAGCGGATGGAAGCAGCTCATTTACGCTGCAAGAACACCCGGTAATATTTCTGCTACATCAGAGGCAAATCAGATGCCCGATATGGCAAACTGGTATGTAAAATACTGTCAGGCAGGGGAGAGCGTGACTATCAGCAAATGGGGCGTTGCGTTCGGAGCCGAGTCAAGCAGTACAAAGGCTGTAAGCTGGCATACCACACCCGCTAATATCATAACGGATATTACAGAGTATTATACAGAGGCAGAACGCCAATGGCAGGGAATTCCCACCATCGAGGTGACAAACGGCGGACGCATTATCGCAGGCTGGAACTCCGGAGATAAGGGCGAGCCGAGAATAGGCAACTATGCATACCTTATGTACAGCGATGATAACGGAGAGACATGGAAGGATCTCTTTGCTATTGACACGGTACCTTCCACCGATGCTTCAAAGAGCGCAAAGGTGCTCGACGTTCAGCTTTGGCTTGACCGTGATACAAACAAGCTCTATGTGTTCTACATGATGAGCGGCACGGGCAGCTGGCTTGAGAAAAACTGCGCTGTATGGATGTTTACTGTATCAAATCCCGATGAAGCTGTGGACAAATGGAATATATCCGAGCACAAATATGCATTCCCCGGACTTCTCCGCAATGACATTTTAGTGCTTGATGACGGCAGCTGGCTTGCAGCTCCCACAAACTTTATGGATGAGCGTCTGTCAGGTGTATATATCTCTTCCGACAAGGGCGCTACATGGACGCTTCAGGGACAGGCGTATATACCTCAGGCAACCAACCATGACGAGACCATATTGACACAGCTGACAGACGGCAGTATCTGGATGACTGTCAGAACAACATACGGAAAGGTATATCAGGCATTTTCTTCGGACAAGGGAGCTACATGGAGCCTGTCCTCCGCTACTGACATACCGAACGCAAAAACACGTTTCTCCATAGAGAGACTGTCGAGCGGTGCGCTGTTGATGATATACAACAACAATTCTACAACATCCCGTGTAAAAATGACAGCGGCACTTTCCTATGACGACGGAAAGACATGGAAATATTCGATGGTGCTTTATACAAACAACAGCACTTATCCCGATGTATCTGTCACATCCGACGGTAAGATACATGTTATCTTCGACCATTCACGCTTTAATGAAACACCCGTGCTTTCGGATGAAAACGGCGAATATTGGGCAGCTATATACCATGTAGTCCTCACCGAGGATCTTATCAAGGAAAACAGCGGAAAAACATATGACATAAAAAATCTGAATATGATCTCATGTCTGAGAAAAGCTTCGGTCATCAGCAATACAACATCGGATATCAACGGCACGACGGTAGCCC
>JBGVFH010000039.1:0-1831 GCA_045120955.1 Eubacteriales bacterium
GAATATTAAGTCGGATAAGATAACAGCCCTCTATTGCAGACTATCGCGCGACGATGAACTGCAAGGAGAGAGCAACTCAATAACAAACCAAAAATCTATACTTGAAAAATACGCAAAAGAAAACGGCTTCAGAAATACGAGAGTATTCGTAGATGACGGTTGGTCAGGCACGAATTTTGCAAGACCAGCCTTTACGGAGATTATGGAGCTTGCTGAAGCGGGGATGATCGGAACGCTGATTGTCAAAGACCATTCTCGTCTTGGGCGTAACCGCTTGGTCGTTGGACAACTTTTGGAGGAAGAATTTGACCGCCTCGGTGTTCGTTATATTGCCATTCTTGATAATATCGACACCGCACAAGGACTCAGTGATTTTCTTCCCGTGCAGGATTGGTTCAACGAGATGCACGCCAAGAACACTTCTCAAAAGGTGCGCGAGGTATTCAAACACAAAGGGGAGTCGGGCATACCGCTTGCAACGAAACCACCTTACGGATATATGAAAAATCCCGCAAACCCGAAAGAGTGGATCATCGACGAGCCTGCTGCCGAGGTGGTACGAAGGATATTCGACCTCTGTATCAAGGGCTATGGTCCTACGCAGATTGCAGATATTCTTACGAATGACAAAGTGCCCACACCTACCGAGTATTGGATAAGCCAAGGACTAAAGGCGGGAAATCCTCCTGCCATTCCCGGAAGGTGGGTGCAGACCTGCGTTGCAGATATGCTTGAACGTCAAGAGTATGTGGGAGATACGGTCAATTTCCGTTCTACAAGAAAGTCTTTTAAGAACAAAGCTAAGGTAATCAGACCTGAAGAAGAATGGATGATCTTCGAGAACACTCACCCCGCGATCATTGACCGAGAAACCTTTGCTATCGTAAAGGAACTTCGCAACAACAAATGCAGACCTACGAGAGAAGGCAAGGTTAGCATATTTTCGGGACTCTTGTTTTGCAAGGACTGCGGTTCAAAGATGTATTTCTGTACGGCTAAAAACTTTAAAAAGGAACAGAATTGGTTTACTTGCTCCAAGGCTCGCAAGAACAAAGGACTATGCACGGGGCATTTCATCCGCGAGGTCTTTTTGGAGAAAGCGGTTCTTGAAAGTATGCGCCGAGTCTTTTGGTTCGCGCGATGCTATGAAGATCTGTTCGTGAAACAACTTCAAGAGAAATCCGTGAAAGAAGCCAAGAAGGAGCTTGCTCGCAAAAAGCGTGAGCTTGAAAAGACCGAAAAGCGAATCGCAGAGCTTGACAAACTCTTTATGCGTATTTACGAGGACAACGTATCGGGAAAGCTGTCTGATGACCACTTTTCTAAAATGTCTATCATATACGAGGATGAACAAAAAGAAAAGAAAGCCCTTGCCGAAAGGCTCCACGCGGAGCTTGACAAGGACAAAGAGCAGAACGACGGCATCGAGAAGTTCATAGCGAAGGTGAAAGCAATCACCGATATACAAGAGCTTACACCCGAGATCGTCCGCGAATTTATTTCAAGAATTGACGTATATGCCCCGTACCGCGAAAACAATCAGCGGCATCAGAGAATTGACATCTACTACCACGGTGTAGGATATGTATTCATCCCCGAACCCGAGGAAGTGGAAGAAATGTTCCAAGAGCATTTACGCGATAGAAAAGATAATATAAAAGTAAAAACGGCATAACACCGAAATGTTATACCGTTTCTGATTGAAGGCACGCCGCTTGGGGTGAACCTGCTCTATCGCAGGCACCCCAAAGCAAGTGCTTTTTTCAATGAAGCGCACCTTACGGAGCATGAAAAATGAAGCAGAGCTTCGCTCTATGAAGTGTGGCTTCGC
>JBGVFH010000040.1:0-15620 GCA_045120955.1 Eubacteriales bacterium
AGAAGGTCTGTGAGCATATTGTAAATCATTTCCTTACCAAGGTTGACCCTACCGGTTTCAAGGGACAAGAGGTTTGCTACGACAGAGAAAGTTGTGTTCTTTATAAGAAAGCAATTGATAAACTGCTCGGTGATGACCACTACACGACCATCGTTATGGATACCAACAACGATAAGGAAGATAAATACAAAGAATGGCGAAGAGACCGTGACGAAGAAGGAAAACTTCTTGACCGTTTCCGTGACCCGAATGACCCTCTGAAATTGGTCATCGTTACTGCGAAACTTCTCACTGGTTTTGATGCACCTATTCTTCAAGTAATGTATCTTGATAAACCTATGAAAGACCACACTCTGTTACAGGCAATCTGCCGTGTAAACCGTGTCTATGGTCAGGACAAGAGCAACGGTCTGATTGTTGACTACATCGGCATCTTTGATGATGTTGCAAAGGCACTGAACTTTGATGAGTCTACGATTCAGAAGGTTATCACAAACATTGAGGAAGTTAAGAAGGTATTCCCGAACCTTATGGAAAAATGCCTTGCCCACTTCCCGAATGTAGACAGAAGTGATGATGGTTGGGAAGGTCTGATGGCAGCACAGGAATGTCTTCCTACAAACAAAGAAAAGGATGAATTCGGTGCTGATTATCGTGTCGTAAACAGAGCATATAATGCACTGTCTCCTGACCCATTCCTGCATCAGTATCTGCACGATTATAGATGGTTGTCCAAGGTGTATGAATCCGTAAAACCTGTTGATACTCGCGGTCCGTTGATTTGGGCATCTGTCGGTGCTAAGACAATGGAACTCGTTCACGAAAACATCTCTGTCAGTGATGTGGAAGAAACAGCACCAGAAGATATTCTGGAACTGGATGCAGAACTGATTGATGATTTCATTGCAGGTAAGGACGGAGCGAAGAAAAAAGCAAAGAAAATTGAAATTGACCTTGTTGCTCGTATCCTCGTTCACGGTAAAGACCCAAGATTTATCAAACTTGGTGAGCGACTTGAAGAACTGAGAGAAAAACACGAGCAAGGTCTGATTACAAGCATTGAGTTCTTGAAGAGACTGCTTGAACTTGCCAAGGAAGCAGTACAGGCGGAAAAGGAAGTCGTTCCTGTTGCCGAAGTGGACAAGGGCAAGGCGGCACTCACTGAACTCTTCAATGGAGTCCGTTGCAACAACACTCCTGTTATCGTTGAGCGAATCGTAAAAGACATTGACGATATCGTTAGAATCGTCCGTTTTGACGGTTGGCAGACAACGGTTGCAGGTAAGCGAGAGGTAAAACGAGCACTCCGCAGTGTAGTATCTGTAAAATACAAAATCAAAGATAAGGAACTCTTTGATAAGGCATACGGATACATAGAACAATACTATTGATAGATGCTGTTTGTACCGATTTTCCCATTCTATTGAAATCTTGAATGTTTTATGTTATAATAAAGCATCTAAGTCGCAACACCTCTCGCTTCAAGATTTTGCTGTCAGAAAAATATTGACAGCAGGTTTTGACAGCAAAAACCTGTGATAATACAGATAATAGAGATAATTCGTATACAAAGAGTTCCTATTATCGTCGAAAACGAGAACTTTTTGGTAGGTTTCGGTGTATACGACATTGAGTGGGAATAATAAGCCACTCCCAAAACCGTATAAATAAAGGGTTTTGAGATACTAAAATTTTGTGTGACTACACTTTTTTTCAATGCCCTGCTGTAATAAGCGGGGCATTTTGCTTGAAATTGATTTTGTAAGCGAGGATAAAAACATGGGATTATTTGATAAAATAAAAAAAGCATTCTCTTGTTCTGCAAATGATTCAAATCATTATACACAACAAATAAAATCAAACTATATTCCTACATATCATATCGAAGATTGGCAACCCAAACTCAAATATCCCCAATATGATAAATTATTTTCTTTGCAAAAATATTTGGAAAGTATAAATTTACCTCAAGACACAATTACAACAATAATTGAATCAAAAAATGTGTTTGGAGAAGCAAAAAAAGTTATTACACATATCACAGAACAAATTCCTTTATCTGAAATGTGTTATCACGAAACAATTCGTGCTGGAAAATGGATAAAACTTATGGCTTTGTGGGAATCTCCACCAGAGTATATTTTTGAAAACACATTCAACTACATTCTTCTTCGTTTAGGTTGGATGTGTCATTGGGATATGTTACAACAAAAAGCTTTAAATATTAGTGGACTCAATGATATTTTAGATGCCTGTAAGCACGATGATTATAAGAAAATAATTAGCTATTTTGACAGCGATATATTATCTTGCTTTGCATTATCACATATAAAGAGCAATAAGACTCTTACCGAAGCCGTTGCTATTGGATTTAATTATTTGGAAATGAATACAAAACATAATGGTTCTGCAAATGGAAGTTTTTATAATTTGTATGGCAAACAACAAATAAAGTGTTTGATTGGAAAAATAATTGAAAGTGCGTATATTCAAAACAAATTCTCTTCAAAAAGGTTGTTCTTTAAAGAAGACGATGTCGTGAGTGTGAACACCAAAGATTTAAAGTATGACGTTTCTAAAATGAAAGCTGTACGAGGATTTTACCTATCCAATATTGAAGATGTTGAAAACATAAAAAACGATGTTATGCACCTAAACACTTTTTTGTTGAAGGCTAAAATGTTAATTACTTCTTTTCCAACCGTTCAAATAAATGCGGAAGATTTAGTTTTTAGATTTGGTAAAGTTTTAAAAGACGAATCAACAGAATTTTGTGTGTTCACCTATACTCCAAATACTCCTACAGGGAAAGCATCGAAATATCCTCTAAAACTTGGCTTTTGGTGTGCTAGAACAAGTAAAGAAAGACAAGTGAAGCAAGGGCGCGGATTTTCGATTATACCACCAAACGGCATACAGGGGGATATAGAATTTCTTGCTAATGGCGAACTAGGAAAAGCTCGGGTTATAATAGTTTATAATGGCTTTTTTTATATCGTAAACATTCTTGATAAAAAAGGTGAAAAGATTATAACGAAAATCGAAGGGAATAACAACAAAGGCGAAAGAATTGAGTTGTATAATGCAAATAGAAAGGATTAAGTTTTGAAGAAAAATGAACGATAATTTTAAAATCATATATAAGATATTAAGTACGCTTGAAAAAGATATGGATTTGCAAGAGTTTGACCTTGAAAAAATTAGTTTTAATACACTTGGAATCAGCAAAGAACGATGGGCAAAATACATACAAATGATGGTAGATTCAGAATATATAAAAGGGATTCATGTTTATTATGATTGCACAGGTGAATTAGAAATTGATAATAATGGCATTTCTTTAACTTTGAAAGGTCTTGAGTATTTAACCGAAAACTCAATCATGCAACGAATATACAAATCTATTATGTCGGTCAAGGATGTAATTAAGTGACTACACTTTTGACTACACTTTCCCTGTATACTGTGGAGACAGCAGAGATTTGTGAGATAAAACAGCACAAAAATGCACCACAAAGACCACAAATCATAGTATTTACACGGTAGTCAAGCGAGTAGGAATAATACCGACTTAATACCATATATCCATAATGACAGACAGTGGTTTTTCATTGCCTGTCATTATTTTTGCTGCACCATTATTTAGAGTGCAACAATTATCCGCAGCAGAGCCACGCAAACAGTAAACAATAGTTTTTAGAAAAAATTACGCAAAGGGTTTGATTTTTTTAAATTTCTATGCTATAATACTTAAAAATAAATATGGGCAATTAACGACACACGTGGCACTTAGGTGCGTAAATCTGATTACGGTACGGATTTATTTGACGTGTGTTTTTCTTTGCTCAAAAAGGAGTTTAATTATGCCGAGAAATCAATTTCAAAGAATGGTATTTGCCTTTATTACTGTGGTGATAACCGTTCACGCTTATGTCTTTTTCAGCTTGTATGTTATACACGGCGGTATGTTTATGGAGCTTACCGGAGAAAACGGTGTACTTGCCGCTATTAACAAAATGGGCGGTGTTCCCGTGTTTGGAACACCCGTGCCGATCTGGGCTGTTGTTCTTATTGAGTTTGTTTTAGCATACACCCTTGAAAATCTTTTAGGTGCGCCCCTTTCTTTCAAGCTTGCCTGCAAAAATTTTGATCCTCGCACTACCCATCCGGTGCTTTTTGAAACATCCATTATTTGCGCAACGGTTGCAATTATGTGTCCTGCAATGAGCTTTATCGCTGCTTTCCTTTATTATAGCTATCAGGCTGGCTTTAATATTTGGACTTTGCTTGCGGATTGGCTTAAGCTCGTTTGCTTCAATTTCCCGTTTGCGTTCTTCACACAGCTTTTCTTCATTCAGCCGTTAGTAAGAACGGTGTTCAAGGTTCTTTTTGCAAAGGATATAAAAAACCGCAGCACAGCCAATGCAAAGGAAGAAAAACAGGCTGTCGGTGCATAAAGCTTGTACAAAAAGCCTTTGAAAATTCGGAAAAACTGTATAATACATATTACACGCACGCGAAAAGGTGCAGATCCGTTTTTTTGGATTTGCACCTTTTTTATTATTGCATAGGAAATTGCATTGATTCTCGCTCGCCGTTTTGCACAGCTTCTGTAATATAAAAACAGCGGCAGGCGATAGGACGGTGCGGGCAATGTGTCAAGGGAAACATGGTTTACTGCCCGCTTTTTCAAAAAACACCCACCCGATCTCTTGTATAATATATAAATTTATTTTTGGCATAAGGTATTGACATAACAGCTCAATTATGGTACAATACTTTGGTAATTTGAGATGTTGCTCCATGCTGTAACGGTTGCCGGATAAGTTTTATGAAAAGCATAATTCCGGTTGCAACCAAAACTTAATCATCGAGATGTGGCTCAGTTTGGTAGAGCGCTGCGTTCGGGACGCAGAGGCCGCAGGTTCGAATCCTGTCATCTCGACCAAGAAAAACGACAAGTTTCGACAGAAACTTGTCGTTTTTCAATGAAGCGTTCCCGTTGGGAACATGATGCCGCTACGCTAATGATGCCACTTCGTTAATGATGTGTTGCTTCGCAACAGTAAGGAACGCTTCGCATTATAAATGAGCGAAGCGAATTTACATCATATTGCGCAAGGCGCAATACATCATATCGACGGAGTCGATTCATCATTTATTAAATCGTATCTTCGTAATGAACAATAAAAAGCATCAGAGAGGCGAGCGAACGCTCACCTCTCTGATGTTTTATATCTTTTTGCCTGCTCCGAGCTCAAAGTGGTACTTTACTATACCGAGATCGACCTTGGTATAAAAGCCCATGCCTGCCTTTGCCGTTACCTTGCCGTCTGCATAGGTCAGCGTGAATTTTTGCTGATTCATAGCCGTCGGAGCGATAAGTGCCGCTTCTACTCCTGCTCTGAACCATTCGGGAGTATCTGCGCTGACATTGCTGACCTGCTCTGCCGTTTTTGATTTGTCTGCCGTACCGTAAAAAGATGAGGGACTCCCTCATCGGTCATCCCTCATTTCAAGCTTTACAGCCTTTATATCGCAGCAGCAACAATCAAAATCGTTGTCGATATAATGCGCAATAAATTTTGCTCTGAAATTGCGTGTGTTACAGATGGATCTCGCTGTATTAAAAGTATCCAGATCCTCCGGAAGCACAAATTTAAGGCAGCGCACCGTTATATCGTGGCAGCTTTTTTGGTGTGTGCGGGAACCGTAATAGTTTTCAGCCCTCTCTTATGCTCGCATCCGCATTTGGGTGCGCTGACTTTAAAAAAGTAAATATTTTTCGGGGTTCCATTCCGACATAGCGTTACTCCTGTTAACCGTAGTTTGCTTGATATCATATCATAAAAATTATATTTTCCCTGCCGCAAAAAACACATTGCCGCGGCAGGGAGAAAAAACTATTTTAACAGCTCATCCGTCAGACGTATTATTTCGGGGGCGATCTTTTCCCGTTCTTTTCTTACAATGTGATTGTAAGCAGGGTAAGCACAGCAAACAAGAACGATACCGACGACACCGATGATAATTCCGATAAGCATAGCCATATCCCGATATGAGCCGAGTATTTCGCTTAAGGTCGTCATCGCAAGGCTCATACCTAAGCCCAAGATCAAGGCACCGATGACACCGACTGCAAGTGATACCGATGACGCTTTTTTTGTGACGCTTGCATCCAAACGGCGAAGCTGCTCCATTTTATCCTCTTCGGGAGCGGCATATTTTTTTCTGATGGCTTTTATCTCCTCTTGCTGTTTTGCAGAGTAGGTATACTTAAAGGTTTCTTTTTCGTCTCTGTTTTCCATTTGTTACTCCTTTACTGCCTTTAACAGTTTTATTTTTCTACTGCCCCGAACGATCATATAAACAGCCATTGCTATGATAAATACGGAGATCACACCGCCGCTTGCCCCAAGCATGATCCTGCGGGTGGACAGATCCATGGTTTCATCGCCGAAGGTGGTGAGCATTGTTGATTCAAGTGTGAGCATCGACACACACGCAGCCGCAAGACTGATAGCTTTAGATGCTGAATACACGGGGCTGTTATATTTACGGTATTTTACGCTATTCACTATAGCAAGGGTAAGCGAGGTGAAGGTATATGCCGCCATTGCAATCGTTGTGATCTCGTGATGAATAAAGGTTCTGTTCCAATACACCATAAAGAATATCATAAGCGACAGCGCCGAGTTCATAACGAGAAATATTATTCCGCAGGCACGGTATCTGACAAGCTCCTCCCTGATCTTATCTCCGGGTTTATGTTTGCTTGTGTGACGGGCTAAGAAAAAGCGCATTACAGCAAGAGAGATATAATATCCTGCCATCGAAAAAAACCAAAAGGATGAGTGATAGAAGCCAAGTCCCAACTGAAAAACAGCATAAGCGGTATTGAAGATAAGTGAGCCGTAAAGTGAAACATTCACTCTCAGCCTTGCATCCTCGAGCCAACGTCTTGCATACTTGTTTTCATCCTTGAAGTCATTGAAAAACCGAATTAAAAAGGGTATTTTCAAACACCATACCATAAATGACAGAATGAGTGAAAGCCACAGCTTCTGCTTTGTAATAACGCTCATCACAAGATATATCGGAACAAATACCGATATAAGAATCATCTTGGAGAGGATGCACATCACAAGCTCATTCACACCGAAGCCTGCCATATCAAAGGGCAGTCCCGAGATGGCACCGCCGAGCAGGGAGCCTATGAAAAAGGCAAGGATCATAAAAGCTCCGCCGACAAAACACACAAGTGTTTTGGAAATTACATAGTCACTCTTATTTGCACGAACGGTAAACAGATTTTTTGCATATCCGCTTCTGAAATCGTCGGCAACGAAAATACAAACGAGAACTGCCGCAAGGAAATACAGCATATTGATGTTGCACATAGAGGTAATGCTCATATCCATTGCCACAGCTTCACTGCTTGCGGCGGCGTCGCCGCTGACCGAGCCGATGATCTGCCATGCATTATCAAAGCCTTCCATAACGGTCTCCGCACCCGTTTGCGGATTTACGGAAACAGTACCGTCCATCATCGTTGTCATAATGAGTATGAGGATGGGCATAACAAGGCAAACGCCGACCATGATATAAAGCAGGGGCATAGTAAACATTCTGCGAAAGTCCACAGACAACATACTTTTCAGCCTTTTGCCGAAGCTGTTGTGTTCAAACTTGATCTCCATGTTATCTGACCTCCTTTTCGTTCATAAGATCGATGTAGTATTCTTCCAGACCGATCTTATCGGTGCTTATCTCGCTGACAAGAATTCCGTTTTCATAAAGATAAGTAACGATCTCTTCGGGACTTGTCTTATCATACACACGGATATATCCGGCTTGGTCTTCTTGTACACGGGAATACTTGCAGGAGAGCAATGCTTTCGTGCGGCTCATATCCTTTGTCCGAAGCGCAATATAGGTGCGGCAGCTTGCTTCCAGCTCTTCGGCGGTCATCTCTTTGATCATTTTACCGCCGCGGACGATGCCGTAATGGGTAGCGATTTTCTCAAGCTCGCCCAAGATATGAGAGGAAACGACAACGGTACATCCGTAGTTTTTCGTGATATCTGTAAGAACCTCACGCATGATTCTCATACCGTCAGCATCAAGACCGTTGATAGGCTCATCAAGCACGAGTAAGGTCGGAGCTCCAAGCAGAGCCATAGCAATTCCTATTCTCTGCTTCATACCGAGGGAGCAGTTCTTGTATTTGTTGGAAGCGGCACCCTCCATTCTGACAGTTTTGAGCGCCTTTACGACTTCTTCCTCTGCGTTTTTAATGCTCAAATTAGCCGCTTGAAGCATCATATTGTTCCATACGCTGTAATTTGGAAAGCAGCCGGGAGCTTCTATCAGAACTCCCACCTTTGCTCTTACATCGGCGTCCGTATGATCTCTGCCGAACAGCTTGACCTGTCCGCCGCTTTTGTGAATGAGTCCGCATATGATCTTTTCCGTTGTGGATTTACCGCTGCCGTTCTCACCGATAAAGCCGTAGACAGCACCAACGGGAACGGTCATATTAAGCCCGCAGAGGGCTTGCTTTTCGCCAAAGCTTTTTGTTAGATCTCTGATCTCTATTGCATTCATTCGATAAAAAGAACTGCACCGAACACCATACGCCATACACCGCTTCCGATCATTCCCATTGTTAAGCACATTCCCAAACCAAATATCAATAATCCACCGATACCGGAACAGAGTGATTCTGTCATGCCCGAAGTCTGCACGATGTAGTCCATGCGTTTCAATTCGTCCATTTTGCTCTCACATTGAGGCAGATATTTTTTTCGGATCTCCTGTATCTCTTTTTTATCTTTGGCACAATAGCTATAGCTGAAAGTTATATCCTTATCCATTTGAGTCCTCTCATATCGGGAGATCATTTTTCGCCGGAAAGTCTCTTTTTAGCATCCTCTACGGTTTTGCCTTCTTTTGCAAAGAGCTTCTCAACACACTTATCGGTTACTTTGCTGAAGCCTTCGACAACACCTTCTTCGATTTTCTTGTAACCTCCGACAACACCGTCCTCGATTTTCTTGTAGCCTTTAACTACACCATCTGCGATCTTCTTGTTTGCTTCTGCAATTTTAGACATTGTAATAATTTCCTTTTCTTGATTTTTGTGATCAGATTATACCATTCGGTTGTTTGCGAGTTTTTTATAAAATGTTTGAGTTTTGTTAAAATCAATATTTTATCTCTGATACATTGTTTCTTATGCCCCTTGCGTACAAGCAAAGTATAATATGCGGGTGTTTTTGCGATGTTTATAAAATGTTTCTGAAATATTAAAATGAAAAAATCCCACTGATTTTGATGTGCACCCCAAAAGTCAGACGCTTTTGAAGGTGCACATCAATTTTGATCAATGGGATATAATGATGTGTTTTAAGTATATATTTAGCTTAATGCGGGCATCGGAGAGTTTTGTATATATCAGCTTTCAGATACATTGCGAAGGCAAGCATACAGAGTGCGGGATAATAAGTTCCCATGCACGCTTCGCTCGTCCAGTCCCAAAGACCGATAAACCAGTCGAAGACAAGCATCAGGTCAGAGAAGAAGAACAGCAGACTGCCCAAAGCCAACGTTGAGTAAAAGAAATTTCTTTCGGAAAGGAAGTTTCCGAGTGCTTTACCGAGCATGGAGGAAATTATCAGCGCATACACGATGCAGACAGCTTTGAAAACCGGCACTTCAAACTGAAGGAGCGGGCAAAAGAGCAAAAATGCTCCGGCACCGAGAAACAGTGCGGCGGAAATAATAATGTCAAGGCAGTTGATCTTCTTTAAAAAGCAGTATGCTATCACAAAACACACATGCCCCAGAGCAAATGTTGCTGCACCTATAATAAAGTCGTAGCCGATGAGTACATCCCCCAGCATGGCAAGTATAAGTCCTAAAGCCATGGAAAAGTAGAATATACGGTTGGATGCTCCGTTTCTGAGCGCATATGAAAGATTGATAAGTCCAAGTAAGGCAAAGCCGCCGCTGCAGATACATTTAAGAGTGAAATCAAAGCCGTTTTTTTGATAGAAATAGTTGAGAACGAATATTGCGGCAATGATCAGGATGTTTGCTGCCAACATTATTTTGTTTTTTTTCATGGTTTACCTCAAAAATATATGTAACAGCGTTTCATATAGCTTGCTCTTGTACGGCTGATAGCGCATCGGAAGATCCAACCAGGTCTTTTTATCTACGACAGATTTGGTATGAGAAAAAGCATCAAAGCCGTCTTTACCGTGATAGCTGCCCATACCGCTTTCTCCGACACCTCCGAAGCCCATCTCGCTTGTGGCGAGGTGAATGACAACATCGTTAATGCATCCGCCGCCGTAAGAAAGCTCGGTTGTAACTTTCCGAATGTGGTTTTTATCACTTGAGAAAAGATATAATGCCAAAGGCTTATCCTTGTCCTTTAGCTCTTCTACGACCTTATCAAAGCTGTCGAAGGTCAAAATCGGCATGATCGGCCCGAATATCTCTTCTCCCATAACAGCATCCGATTCTGTAACATTATCCATTACAGTGGGGGCTATCTGATGCGTATCGGGATTGGTATTGCCGCCGATAACGACCTTGCTTTGGTCGATCAAAGCGCACAGACGGGCAAAGTGTTTTTCGTTGATTATCTTACCGTAGTCCTTGTTTTTAAGCGGCTCTTCGCCGTATTGCAATTTGATCTGCTTTACAACTTCGCTCACGAAATCGTCTTTTACGGAACGCTCGCAAAGAATATAGTCGGGCGCAACACAGGTCTGACCGCAGTTGAGATATTTACCGAAGACGATGCGCTTTGCGGCGAGCTTGATGTTGGCTGTCGCATCCACGATACAAGGACTTTTTCCGCCGAGCTCAAGCACAGCGGGGGTCAGATGCTCTGCGGTATGGCGAAGCACCTCCTTGCCGACCGCCTGACTTCCGGTAAAGAAAACAAAGTCGAATTTTTGGTCAAGAAGGGCGGCGTTTTCAGCTCTTCCGCCCGTTACGACTGCTACATATTCGGGAGCAAAACACTCGGAGATTATCTTTTTGATGATATTGCTCGTTGCCGGAGAATACGCACTTGGTTTTACAATGGCAGTATTGCCTGCGGCGATCGCATCGGCAAGAGGATCGATAGTCAAAAGGAAGGGATAGTTCCATGGACTCATAATGAGTGTATTTCCGTAGGGAACAGGCTGCTTATAGCTGTGAGAGGCAAACTGCGCAAGCGGTGTATAGACCGTTTTTCTCTTTGCAAGCTTTCTTGTGTGGCGGATCATATAGGATATTTCTGACAGCACAAGGCCGCTTTCACACATAAAGCCTTCGTAATGGCTTTTTCCGAGGTCGGCTGTCAGGGCATCGTTGACTTCGTTTTCATACTTTTTAACGGTAGCATACAGCTTTTTGAGCTGTTCAATACGGAAGCTGACAGGGATCGTCGCTCCGCTTTTATAGAATTTTCTTTGCTTTTCAAGCAGGCTCTGTATTTCTTGACTTGTCATACTTCGGTACTCCTGTCTGCAATTTGGTGATAAAAAATTTCTAATTCTTTTGCGGTCATCAGTTTGGGAACGGGATAGAGAGGGTTGGCTTCTTTTTCAGCGTGCTTTGCCATTATCGGGATATCCTCTTCTTTAATGCCCTGCAGCTTATCCGGAATTCCCATTTTTGCATTGAGCTCTCGGATAGCTTTGATGAATTTCTCAGCTCCGATTTTGTCGGAGTCGCTTTCGTCAGCTGCTCCTGCGGCAATTCCGAGCTTGCGGAGCTTCTTATGAGCACTTTCTCCGTAGGCGTCTAAAACATAAGGCATAATGACGGCATTAGCGAGGCCGTGCGGGGTGCCGTAGCGTCCGCCCAATGAGTGAGCAACAGCGTGGATATATCCAACATACGATTTAGAAAAAGCAATTCCGGCTTTGTACGCAGCGTGGAGCATGTTTTCTCTTGCTGTATGGTCGTTGCCGTTGGTATAGGCTGCCTCGACATTTTCAAAAACAAGCTTCACCGCTTCCAATGCAAGCCGTCTTGTTTCTTTGCTGGTAGAGCGTCCGATATAGGCTTCTACTGCGTGAGTGAGTGCATCCATACCCGTTGTAGAAGTCAAATGCGGCGGCAGGGAATAAGTAAGAGAGGCGTCCAATACAGCGTAATGCGGTATAAGCGGAAAGCTCATTAACGCATATTTGTGATGCTTATCACTGTCGGTAATAACCGCTGCAAGCGTAACCTCACTGCCGGTTCCTGCCGTGGTGGGAATAGCAATGAGAGTCGGGAGTCTGCGAAAAACACGGAGTACGCCTTTTAATTGATCTAAGCGCTTTTTGGGATAAGCAACTCTCGCACCGATTGCTTTGGCGCAGTCCATCGAAGAACCGCCGCCGACGGCTATCAGGCAGTCACAGTTATTTTTACTGTAAAGCTCCAATGCTTGCTCGACATTATGTACTGTGGGATTTGGCTGTGTTTTATCGTATACAACGTAGCTGATACTGCTTGCTTTCAGTATCTGCTCAACGGGACAGACCAAGCCGTTTTTAACGATACCGCTATCGGTAACGATAAGAGCCGACTTGATATTTTCTTTTTTGAATATATCGCCGAGCTCTGAGCAGGAGCTGACGATTTCCGGTTCTCTGTACGGGAGCACCGGCAGAGCTGATCGAAACGCCGTTTGAAATACACGGCAAAATGCTGATTTCAGAAAAAACATAACATCACCTTTTTCATAATTTTAGGAAACGAATTCAAGGCTATCGCTGATGGTTTTGAGGCTCCGACAGAAAGCGGATCTTTCTTCATCGGGAGTTCTGCACCGATTTCGTTCTGGGCACTCTCGAGCTTATCGGCAATCTTTTTACCGAGCTCACTCTTTATAATTGTTGACATTTCAACAATTATAAAGTATAACACAAGCTCGTTGAAATGTCAACACGCGCTTGCCGATGTAGAAAAGAGGATTTCTGCCGGTATTTTTGTTCTGTCTTCATAAAATTTATCTTGCAACTGCATTATTTTATGCGTAATGATCATCTCGATCTGCGGATAGTATGACTTTTTGATGTATTTAATTCATTGTTTGCGGGCATACTTTCCATGGAAAGGAGGAATTGTTTTGAAGCAACGATTTTCTGCTTGTGATCATTGCGAAAACGCTATTGCAATGATACGAAGCTGTAAAGCTGCCATGCGGTGCCGCAGTGAAAGAATGCAGGAAATTACTCCGTACACAGGTGATGGTGCTGAACAAAAGCATATCCCTGTTTCTGATGTAAAAGACGAAACAGTTGCCGTTTCTGTCGGGAAAAATACAGCCTATGGAAGGCATAACGAACTAAGAAAGGGAAAAATACTATGTCAATGATCAATAAAGAAATTTCTGATTTTAAAGCTTACGCATTTCACGCAAACGAATTTAAAACAGTCTCTAAGGAAGATATTCTCGGAAAATGGAGCGTATTCTTTTTCTATCCTGCCGACTTCACCTTTGTTTGCCCTACAGAGCTTGAGGATCTGGCAAATAAATATGAGGATTTTAGAAATGCAGGATGTGAGATATACTCTGTATCGACCGATACACACTTTGTCCATAAGGCGTGGCACGATGCATCCGAAAGAATAAAAAAGATCAACTATCCTATGCTTGCCGATCCTACCCATGCAATTTCCAAGGATTTTGAGGTGCTCATTGAGGCTGACGGATTAGCAGAGCGCGGTACCTTTATCATTAATCCGGAGGGCAAGATCGTAGGCTATGAGGTAACAGCGGGAAATGTGGGCAGAAACGCAGAGGAGCTTTTCCGCAAAGTGCAGGCGTGTCAGTTTGTCCATGCGCACGGCGATCAGGTTTGTCCCGCTAACTGGCAGCCGGGCGCCGAAACACTCAAGCCGAGTCTTGATCTTGTAGGTCAGCTGTAATGAACAATACACAAAGCTATAACTCTGAACAACTATATGACGTCGTAGTGGTAGGCGGCGGTCCTGCGGGACTTACCGCCGCTATTTATCTGGCTCGGGCGAGATACAGGGTATTGGTTGTCGAAAAAGAGCAGTTCGGCGGTCAGATCACCATTACAAGCGAGGTGGTAAATTATCCGGGGCTTGGAAAGACAAGCGGCAAGGAGCTCACCGAAACTATGCGCCGACAAGCAGAAGCCTTCGGGGCGGAATTTCTCTTGGCAGAAGCAAAAGGGTTGGAAATAGGGCAAGACATAAAAACGGTTCATACGAGCCGAGGTGATTTTTACTGTTTTGGTATTTTGATCGCCACAGGCGCCCAGCCGAGAACTGTAGGCTTTAAGGGTGAGGCAGAGCACAAAGGACACGGTGTTGCTTATTGTGCCACCTGCGACGGAGAGTTTTTCACAGGCAAAGAGGTTTTTGTTGTCGGCGGCGGTTATGCCGCTGCTGAGGAAAGCGTATTCTTAACTAAATTTGCCCGTCATGTAACCATTTTAATACGAGAAAATGATTTTACCTGCGCCGCAGCTGTAGCTGAGCAGGCGAAAAAGCATGAGAAGATAACCTATATTACCAATACGGTCGTTGAGGAGGTCTCAGGTCAAAACGGCCTTGATCATATCAGGTACAAAAACACACAAACGGGTGAGGTCACGCAATACCGTGCAGATACGGGAGATACATTCGGTGTATTTGTGTTTGCGGGATATTCTCCTGACACCGCATTGATCAAGGATATAGTTGAGCTCAACGAATACGGCTATGTCATCACCGATGCGGGACAAAAGACCTCCGCCGACGGAATATATGCTGCAGGAGATGTGTGCATAAAGCCCTTACGTCAGGTAGTCACAGCCACCGGTGACGGCGCTCTTGCGGCTACGGAGCTTGAAAAATATGCAGCAGCCATGCAACGAAAAACAGGTTTGTATCCTACCCCTCCTGCGGCAAAGGAGCTGTCTGAGATGCCTGCGGCGCAAAGCCCCGGTTCTGCTGATGAGTCAAAAGAGACCTTTACTGCAGAAATGAAGCAGCAGTTAGAGGGCGTATTTGGTAAAATGGAACGCAATCTGATGCTAAAGCTGTTCTTGGATAGCCGTCCCGTTTCCGCAGAGCTGGAAAGCTTTATGACACAGCTTGCAGAGCTTTCGGATAAGCTCACAGTCATAGTTGCCGAGCGAAACGACGCAACGGGTCTTGCTCCCTGTGTCCGTGTTTTTCTTGAGGACGGAAGTGATACGGGCATTGCGTTTCACGGCGTTCCGGGAGGACACGAGTTTACTTCATTTGTGCTTGGTCTTTACAATGCATCCGGTCCCGGACAGAAAATAGATGACGACGTCCGAGAGGAGATAAAAGAGATAAAAAAACAAGCAGATATAAAGGTCTTGGTGTCGTTGTCCTGCACTATGTGTCCCGATCTGGTCATCGCCTGTCAACGCTTGGCAGCGGAAAATCCCAATATCCGTGCTGAGGCTTATGATCTTCAGCATTTTGAAGAACTGAAAAAAAGATACAACGTAATGAGCGTTCCCTGCTTGGTCATCAATGATGATAAGGTGTCATTTGGCAAGAAAAATATCAATCAAGTCATAGAGATGATAAACGAAGCGTAGAAACGATCTGTAATACTCAAAGCGGGGGCCCGG
>JBGVFH010000041.1:0-32749 GCA_045120955.1 Eubacteriales bacterium
TTGCTGACAGCATCAGCAAAAATCCCATACCGACTACATCGGTATGGGATTTTTTTGTTTATTATTGCCATAAGCATTAGATTTATTGACTGTAAAAATCAAACAACATTTTTTGTTAAAAATGCACAAAAAAACTAAAAAAATTAAAAATCAAATGTAAAAATTACAAATTTATTTAAATTGAAATTACCCCTATATAATGTTAAAATAAAAGCACGGAACAAATTTTTTATAAATGGGGGATTTTATGAAAAAAATCATTTCAGTTTTTCTTCTGACTGTGATGATGCTTACGCTGCTCGCTTCATGTGGCGGCTCGGGCAATGACACGACAGCTGCGGACGGCTCGCAGTCTGATGTCGGCACATCGGATGAAAACGGAGACAAACTCGTTATAGACGAGACAACGCTCGACGGATATGAATATAATGTTCTTGTATCGGGAAACGTCGGCTACAATCTTGATTACGGCAGTGACTTCTACTTTAAAGAAGATGCCACGGATTCTCTGAGCGAGGCGAAGCACAGATGGATAACGATGGCTGAAGAGAAATTCGATATCGATATCGTCGTTACCGAAAAGCTGGCGTTCGGCAGCTGCAACGGAAGCGGAGACGGATACAAAGAGATCGAAGAGGCAAACAGATCGGGAGATGCCGTATACGATTCATGCATGATAGGCGCATACGATGTTGCTTCTCTCGCACGCAACGGTTATCTTGCAGATCTCAACACCTTCGAATACATAAATCTCGAAAACTCATGGTGGGATCAGGTTGCAAATAAGGACCTCAACATTCAGGGTAAGATGTACTACACAACTGGAGATATCAGCGTAGTCGACAACATATTTACTCACTGCGTTCTTTTTAACAAGGAAATGATAGTTGAGAAAAATCTTACCATTCCTTATGAATATATCGAAAACAATTCATGGACACTTGATAATTTTACTACTCTTGTAAAACAGGCTTCAGACACTTCGGGTGAGGGAACCGATGATGATAATAATGTTTACGGTCTTCTTACATGGAACGATTCAATGATTCAGATAATGGCGGCAGCCGATGAGCGTATAGCTTCTGTAAATGACAGCGGTATGCTTGAGCTTACCATGTATAACGACAGAACTCAGTCGCTCTACTCCAAGTGGTCGGAGCTTGCGTTTGACAGTGCATACTCGCATAACTATCAAACCGGAAGATCCTCGGGAGATTGGGATGCTGTAAGAACAGCAATTTTTGACTCCAACCGTGCGCTTTTCTATACCACGCTTTTCTCAACGGTAGTGCACCACAGAGACAGCGAGACTGATTTCGGTATCGTTCCTTATCCGAAATTTGATGAAGAACAGGAAAATTACGGACATATCGTCTCCTCCTTCCATACGGAGTTTTTCTGCATTCCTTACATCCATGAGAGCAGCTCAATATCAAGCTCTGTCAGCGAGTATCTCGCATATGCAGGACAAAATACGACGCTTCCCGCATATTACAAGGATACTCTTGAAGGAAAGTATTTCCGTGACGAGGAGTCGTCTGATATGCTTGACATCATATTCGAAAGCCGTGTTTATGACGTAGCAGCTTACTACAGAATTGGCAATATCAGCACAAGACTCGGACAGCTCTTCTCAAATCAGAGTGTTACACTAACTCAGATATATCAGGAAAACGGCAACATGGCACAGAGCGTAATAGAAACCATCAACAAAAATTACGCAGACTAATAGGCTATTGCAAGATCAAAGTATCAGTCAGTTGATTTTTCAGCTGGCTGATATTTTGGAACAAGGAGAAAAATGAAGATTAAGATTATAACCGCAATTTTTGCGAGCGTACTGCTTTTACTTTTTGTTTTGTGCTCATGTACGCCGCAAGGTGGGCAAACATCCGTAACCGATACGGATGCACAAAGCACCGATACTTCTGCGGACAGCGGGCAGGCACAGCCGACGGAGCTGCAAATAAGTTCTATCTCCGAATATAACAAAACATCCGAGAAAAATACTCACTCCAAAGAAAGTGCGTACAGCGCACTTGAAACGAATTACCGCCAAACATATGCGATAGACCAATCCGGAACGTCTGTCAGCACTATGTTTTATCCGAGGCTAAAAAAGACGGCTGACGGAAAATATCTGATGTTTTATCAAAACAGCAAGACCGGAACGAGCGTTTATGTGTCGCAAAGCAGCAACCTCAAGCAATGGGGAGGTGCAACCAAGCTTTTTGCAAAAACGGGAAGCAAGTTTTACGCTACGGCAGACGCATGTGTGCTTAAAAACGGAGATATAATCGTCGTTGCGTCCTTTAACGGTGACTACGACGGAGATCCGAAGCTCAACGGACTTGCGATGAAACGCTCCACCGATAACGGAGCCACATGGTCTGAGGAGCAGGTGATATACGTCGGCACGACGTGGGAGCCGTCCATACTTCAGCTTGAGAGCGGTGAAATTCAGGTATATTGGACAAACACTCATGTAAAAGGTGTCGATGCCTCCCTCGGCGGCAGGACAGATGACAACTCCACGGGAACCATGATGATACGCTCATTTGACAACGGACAGACATGGACGGGAGATCTTTCGGTTGCATACGGCGGACAGATAGTGGCACAGCAGCTTACGAAAAAGGGAAGCGACGGAAACTACTATTCGGGACAGATGCCTGTTGCTGTTCAGCTTAACGACGGTAATATAGCGCTTGCTCTTGAAGCAAGACTTCCCACTTCCTCGGGGTCAAACACATACAATGTTTCATTTGCATATTCTCCGGGCGAAAACTCATGGCAGGACGCCCTTGGAGAGGATCAAGAGGGACCCTCTACATTGAAGAAAAATATGTTTACCAAGATGGCAGGACCGTATCTGCGCCAGTTTGTATCCGGTGAGACATTACTTAGCTATCACTGGGGAAATAAATGGTATGTAAAGCTCGGAAACAGCACTGCTACCTCCTTCTACGATTCGTACGAGGCTTTTGCTGACACGAAGATAAATATGTGGGGTTCGCTTGAAATAACAGACAGCCATGTCGTAACAGGTGTCGTTCCCGCTGACGGAAATGCTCTTTTACACGTTGGAAATATGTATCTAAATCATACCGTAGCGGCAAACAGCGAAAGTATTACGCTTGACGGAAGTAATGACGATTGGACGAACGTGGATGAGGCGTTTTTTGTAGGAAGCAATTCTCAGGCACAAACAGCGATAAGAACTGCTCAGGATGATGAAAATATGTATTTTTACGCTGAGGTGCTCGACTACTATGTATCGGACAAGGATAGGGTTTCGTTCGTTCTTTCAAATGGAGTGAACCAAAAATATTACAACATATCCGTGTATGCAAACGGTGAGATATCTGCGGTCGACAGCGACAGCAAAGAGGTAGAAACAGGTGTAGAGGCGAAGGTCCTTGTCGACGGCACGGTGGATGTATACGATGACAAAGATAAAGGCTATGTTATAGAGCTGAAGGTTTCAAAAACACTTGTCGGCGGCGGATGCAGCTATGTCATTTTTGATCCTATACTTTACAACAAGGATAAAGCTTCACAAAAAGCCGAAAGCGATACGGTAGGCGGACTGTCTATCGTGGATTGCTCGAATTGGCTTCACATAGACCTGAAGTAAACAAAAGCGTACTTTGGGCTGATTTTAAAATAACTTATTATCGGACTGTTTGGCAATATTCACGAAGAATTTCCGTTACTTGGTTAATATTTTGCCTTTCTGACAAAAAGATTGGGATTTTTGCAATGTATTTGTGCTTTTTTTCATAGAAAAATGATACTCCTTCGTGCTATTATATACTCAAGGAATAAAAATTGTTTGTACTATTGCATATGGTTTTTGTTCTATATTATAATAACAAGGAGAAGGGAAAATGAAAAAATTTTTATCATTGTTTTTGCTTGCGGTGATGCTTCTTTCTATGGTTGCATGCGGTAACGGCGGCGCAGATACAACAGCTGCCGACAGCACAAGCTCATCTACCGACACAGGCGAGGCTGCTGTAGATCAGCTTGTTGTCACCGACAAAACGTACGATGGCCGTACATATACCATACTTATGAACGGAAACATCGACTACAATGAGCTCTACGGCAACGACTTCTATTTTGACGAAAACTCGGAAGACCATCTTAGCAATGCAAGACAGAAGTGGATCATGCAGACAGAGCAAAAGTTCGATATCTCGATCGAAGTTGTGGAAATGATGAAGTTTAACGATGCAACAGGAAGCGGACAGGGCTTTCAGGCTATAATGGAATCGACTACAGCACAGGATACCGAATACGACTCGTGCATGATAGGTACGTATGACGTTGCAAACCTTGCACGTAATTCGTGTCTGACAGATCTTAACTCAGTCGATTATATCAATCTCAAAAACTCATGGTGGGATCGGGTAGCAAATACCGACCTTAATGTTCAGGGAAAGATGTATTACACGACAGGCGACATCAGCACACTTGACAACATTTACACCGCTTGTGTACTGTTTAACAAGACTATCGTGGAAGAAAAGAATCTAACATCTCCCTACGAGTATGTAAATAACAACAACTGGAATATGGATACATACACCACCCTTATCAAGCAGGCATCTGATACTCAGGGTGAAGGTATCACAGAGGAGCAGAAGGAATACGGACTGCTCACATGGAACAGTGCTATGCTGCACATTCTTGCAGCGGCAGATGAGCGTATAGCTACGGTAAACAACGACGGCGAGATCGAGCTTACCTTGTACAACGAAAAATCTGAGTCCATGTACTCAAAGTATATTGCAATATCAAAAGACAGAGCATACTCCGTAAACTATCAGACAGACCTTACGGGAAGCTGGGATACAGCAAGAAAGGCTATCTTTGATGACGGCCGTGCGCTGCTTTACAACACGCTTTTCTCAACGATAGTACACCACAGAGACAGTGATACCAACTTCGGTATAGTTCCTTATCCCAAGCTTGACGAAAATCAGGAGAACTACGGTCACGCAATTTCTGCTTGGCACACATCATTCTTCTGTGTACCTTTCTTCATAGACGACGAAGAGCTCACAGGCTCTGTCAGCGAATTTATGGCAGCTAAGGGTCAGGAGCTTACCAATCCCGCTTACTACGATGATACTCTTATCGGACAGCAGGTTCGCGACGATGAGTCTATTGAAATGCTCGACATCATATTTGCAAGCCGTGTTTATGACCTCGGTATTTTCTACTCCGTCGGCGGAATACACAACGGTATTGCAGGGCTTGCATCTCATTCGACTACATCTTCCTTCCAGCAGGTTTACAACGAGAGAGCACAGCTTGCTCAGACTGTAATCGATACCATCAACAACGACTTTAAGATCGCTGAATAAGGTGCGGTAAGACTCTCTGAGAAAAAACACAAAACACGGGGGAGATACCATTGAAAAAACTGACAGCATTATTGATGCTTGTTTTATGTTCGTTTTTGATACTTGCTTCATGTCAAACGTCTACAACAGTCGGTGATACGACAGGCGGAACACAGCAGGATACGGATACAGCCGATACAAACGGAGGCGAACAGATGCAGACTGCAACAGAATTGAATATTCATAAAATTACAGATTTTAATATTGAGAGCGAGACCGACTCGCACAAGGATGAATGGGAAAGCAGCCAGTTGGAGCTGAGCATGAGAGAGAGGTATATTTTTGATACCTCCGTATCGAAGACAACTGAGCTGTGGTATCCGAGAATTAAAAAGACCGCTTCGGATGAGTATATTTTGCTATATATGAACGGAGATGTCGGTCACGATATCTACATTTCTTATTCAAAGGATCTCAAGAGATGGTACGGCACGGAAAAGCTCTTTGCATACAGCAAAGAGAAGCAGAGAATGTATGCTTCCGCTGATGCTATAGTGCTCAAAAACGGCGATATTATTGCTGCTGCCGGATACAGATGGGATTACAGAGGAGATTCGCTGACAAACGGTATCGAGATACGCCGTTCGACCGACAACGGAAAGACGTGGTCGGAGCCCGAGATCATATACACAGGCGCTGTATGGGAGCCGTCTCTGCTCCAGCTTGAGAGCGGAGAGCTTCAGATATACTGGACAAACACCCATGTTCAAGGTGCAAGTGTGGAGAACGGCGGCAGAACGGACGACAACTCTACAGGTACCGCAATGCTGCGTTCCTTTGATAACGGCTATACATGGAACAATGATATAACCGTACCGTACACAGCACAGATAGTTGCACAGCAGTATACAAAGACAGGCACGGACGGAAACTATTATAACGGTCAGATGCCCGTCGCTACACAGCTAAACAACGGCGATATAGTGCTTGCTCTTGAGGTAAGATGCCTTGATTCTGCAGGTAAAAAGACCTACAATCTTTCTTTTGCGTATTCATCGGGAGAAAATTCTTGGCCGGATGCGCTCGGAGCAGATGAGGAAGGTCCCGCATCGCTTATCAAGAATATGTATCTTAAGGGAGCAGGTCCTTACATCAGACAGTTTAAGTCTGGAGAGACGTTGCTTTCCTACCATTGGGGTATTGACTGGTTCACTCTTATCGGAAACAGCACAGCTACTCAGTTTAAAGACAGAGTAGAAGCCTTCGGCAAGGATGTCGATATGTATATTTGGGGCTCTACAGAGATCACGGGTACACATTCGGTCATTTGTACAGCACCCTCCAGCAACAAGCAGGCAATATATATCGGAAACTTCTATCTTAACCACACCATCGAAGCTGAAAAAGCGCAGATCACAGTCGACGGAAAGTCGGATGATTGGAATGATGTGGATCAGGCATTCTTTGTAGGAAGCGAGTCACAGGCTCAGGCTTCTATCAGAGTATCGCAGGATGACGACAGCATTTACATGATTGCCGAGGTGCTCGATAATTTTATATCCGACAAGGACAGAGTCGCATTTGCAGTAGGCAACCAAAAGACCGGCAAGTATATCAATGTATCTGTTTTTGCTGACGGAGGCATTGCGATAAACAAGGGCTCTCTCGATATAACAAAGGAGCAGATCGAGGCGGCTGTATTGGTTGACGGAACGATAGACGACTATTCGGACAAGGATAACGGTTATGTTATCGAGCTGAAGCTTCCGAAGTCTGTGTTCGGAGATACCGACACGCTTATTTTCGATCCGATTCTTTACAACAAGGATTCGGCCAACGGAAAGGCTGAGAGCGACAGCATAGGCGACATATCTATCTCGGATACGTCAACTTGGCTCAAGATCAAGCTCAAGTAAGGCCGGGCAAAACATTCACGGACAAACAACAAAACAAGCACCCTCCGCATATACTGTTATCAGTTTTATGCGGAGGGTTTTGTTATGAATAATGCGGCTTATATTGCGCTCAACTACATATATTTGTTGCTCGGCGTGTCAAACGGACAGTGTTTTCCGCCGCCGCTGTCTAAGAAAGAGGAAACGGAAGAGTTTTACAAAATGGCAGAGGGAGATGACAGAGCAAGGACTCGGCTCATCGAGCATAATCTGCGTCTTGTTGCTCATATAGTGCGAAAATATTACTCAACACAAAAAAATCAAGAGGATCTGATTTCAATAGGAAGTATCGGTCTTATAAAGGCAATAGACTCGTTTAAGTTTGAAAACGGCGCAAGATTTGCGACTTATGCCGCAAAATGTATACAAAATGAAATTTTAATGTATTTTCGTTCGCAGAAAAAACTGCAGAGTGAAATATCCATAAACGAGACGATAGACGTTGACAGAGACGGAAATCCACTTACATATATAGATATAATAAGTGTCGAGGACACTATAGCTGAGGACATAGACAAAAAACTTCACGCCAAAAGGGCAATGGAGCTGATACGCAGTATACTGACGGGGCGTGAGCGGCAGATAATAGTGCTTCGGTTCGGTCTTGACGGAAACGAGCCGCTGACACAGCGTGAAGTAGCGGGGAGACTCGGAATTTCCCGTTCGTACGTTTCAAGGATAGAAAAAGCGGCGCTTGAAAAGCTGTATCGGCAGATTGAGACATAAATAAATTTAAAAAATCATGCATAATTTTCTTGCTTAAAATTAAAACTAAACTCGGCAGTATTTTTATACACAAGCCCTTAAATTTAAGGAGGAAAAATAGCATGATGTTTTTTGACAGAATAGCACTTGCTCTTTCTATTGTAGGAGCTCTCAACTGGGGTTCGGTCGGACTGTTTAAATTTGACATTGTAGCATGGCTGTGCGGAGGTCAGGCATCTGTTGCCGCAAGAATAATCTATGTGGTTGTAGCGCTGTGCGGCATATGGTGCATCTCGCTTCTTTTCAGACCGAGCGATGAGCGTGCCGTTTCATCTCATCTTGACGACTAAAGCTGCGCTTTGCAACTTTAAAGAAAATCAGGTTCATAACGAAAAACAGCTGTCCGCATGACGCTCGGGCAGTTGTTTTTTTGTTGAATAGGAAATCGCACGGATCCTCACTCACTGTTTTGCATCTCTTCTGTAACAGAAAAACAACGATAGGCGAGAGGATGGCTGCGGGCACTGCCCGCTTTTGAATGGATATATAACAAATTTTTTCTCTTCTATTGACAGCAAACGGTAAATTGATGTAATATAAATGTCGGATAATACATAGTCGAACTTGTGTCGGCTAAAATGTTTTATCAGAGAGGAGCTAATGATGAAGCTTGAACTGAAAAATATAAAAAAATCCTTTGGAGAAAAAGAGGTCCTCAAGGGCGTATCTCTCACAGCTGAAGGGGGAAAAGCTTTTGGGTTGCTTGGGCGAAACGGTGCCGGCAAGACTACCTCTATACGTATCCTGATGGACGTATTTCCGCAAAACAGCGGAGAGGTTCTTTTTGACGGTGCGCCTATAGATTACAGCAAGGTGCAGTTTGGCTATTTGCCCGAGGAGAGAGGACTTTACCCCAAAAAGAAGATAATCGATCAGCTTGTGTATTTTGCACAGCTGAAGGGAATGAGCCGCACAGCCGCCGTGGCTGCTGTTGACTATTGGCTTGACAGGCTTGGCATGAGCGAGTACAAAAATAAGCGCCTTGATACCCTTTCAAAGGGAAATCAGCAAAAGATACAGCTTATCACGGCATTGGCACACGACCCGCAGATAGTCATCTTGGACGAGCCTTTTTCGGGGCTTGACCCTGTCAACGCAATGCTGCTGAAGGACGTTGTAAAGGAAGAGATCTCAAAAGGGAAGATAGTGCTTTTTTCCAGCCATCAGATGAACTACATAGAAGAATTTTGCGACAGTATTGCAATTCTGTGCGGGGGCGAGGTCGTTTTGTCGGGAGATCTGCACGAGATAAAGCGAAATTACCCACGCAACCGTCTGGTCGTTCGTTCCGAGCAATATAATGATATATTCGAGCAGTTTTCAGGCTCATGCGTACTCGGCGAGGATCGTGAGCTTATCATCACACTCAAGGAGGATGATGATAAGAAGAACGTTATGAGAAGACTGACCGAGGCGTATGACATAGATGAGATAAAGGTTTTTGAGCCGTCGCTCAACGATATCTTCGTTGAATATGCGGGCAAGCAGGCATAAGGGGGAGCGTAATGAAACAGTTTGGAACGATACTGAAATTTGAACTGAAAAACTATTTTACAAACAAGGTGTTTGTCGGTATTACGGTTTTTCTCGTTGCAGTCATTGCAGTCGTGATGTTTTTTCCTCGAGTTATAGAAGTCGTTGACAGCTCGGATGCGGAGGATGTCTCAGCCTCGGAAAATCTGCCGACAATGCTCATTTTGAGTGATACGGATGAAAATAGCGAGGCAGTCCGTGCGGCGTTTTCGTCAGCGTTTGCCGATTATGATGTGAAGATAGCGGATACGGATATCGAAGGTGTAAAAGAGCAGATAGCGTCAGGCGAGGCAGAGTGTGCCTTTGTTATGAGCAGTCTTACCTCTTACACCTACTATGTCAACAATCTTTCGATGTACGATATGAATACCGCTGCAGCCGACGAGGTGCTGCAGAGCATCTACCGCATGAGCGCAATGATTCAGGGCGGAATTTCTGCTGAGGATGCAAGTGCGATACTGGGTGCACAGATAGAACACGAAACTCAAAATCTCGGCAAGGATCAGATGCAGAATTTCTTTTATACCTACATAATGATCTTTGCGCTTTATATGGTTATACTTCTGTACGGGCAGATGGTAGCCACCAATGTTGCAACAGAGAAAAGCTCAAGAGCCATGGAGGTGCTCATCACAAGTGCAAAGCCGACAAGTATGATGTTCGGAAAGGTGCTCGCCTCATGCCTTGCGGGACTTATCCAGCTTGTGGCGGTATTCGGCTCCGCCCTCGTCTGCTTTAATTTAAACAAAGCATATTGGGGAGATGCAGGCGTTATGGCTTCAATCTTCGATATGCCGATAGACTTGTTTGTGTATATGCTGATATTCTTTGTGCTCGGTTTTTTCATATATGCGTTTATGTTCGGCGCAGTAGGCTCAACCGCATCCAAGCTCGAGGATATCAACACATCTGTCATGCCTATCACAATGCTGTTTATCGTCGGATTTTTCATAGTCATGTTTTCAATGACGGGAGGGAACGTCGATACCGCTTTGATGAAGGTATGCTCCTACATTCCGTTCACCTCTCCTATGGCAATGTTTACCCGTATTGCAATGACATCGGTGCCGTTTTATGAGATAGCGATCTCTATCGCAATTCTCATTGCATCCGTCATCGGCGTGGGTGTGATATCGGCAAAGATATACCGTGTAGGCGTGCTGTTGTACGGCACGACACCGAAGGTTGCTGACATAATAAAAGCTGTACGCAAGGCTTAAGATCTGCGGAAAGGTTGAAAATGAAAAATATACTTATCAGCGGAGGCTCGAGAGGCATCGGCGCCGAGACGGTGCGGCTTTTGTGCGAGCAGGGCGAGCGTGTGGCGTTTACTTATAAAAATTCAAATGAAAGCGCACGCTTGCTTGAAGAGCGCACGGGTGCATTTGGAATATTTTGTGATATGGAGCGTGAGGCGGATATCATTGCCGCTGCAAAAGAGGCAAAACGTTTTTTTGGTGAGTCGGGTGTAGATGTACTTATAAACAACGCCGCGATATCAGAGATAAAGCTTTTTACGGATATCACGCTCGAGGATTGGCAGAGAATGATAGCGGTAGATCTCACAGCCCCGTATATTCTGACACGTGAGCTGCTGCCTGATATGATACACAAAAAAAGCGGCAGGATCATCAACATATCGTCTATTTGGGGGATATGCGGAGCGTCCTGCGAGGTGCATTATTCGGCGGCAAAGGCGGGGCTTATCGGTATGACAAAGGCGCTTGCAAAGGAGCTGGGACCTTCGGGCATCACGGTAAACGCAATAGCTCCGGGGGTGATAGACACCGATATGAATGCACATCTGAGCGATGCTGAGCTTTGCGCTCTGAAGGAAGAGATACCGCTTATGCGTATGGGAAGCGTGCGGGAGATAGCTGAGCTTATCTCGTTTGTTGCTTCCGAAAAAGCCGCATATATCACTGGTCAGGTGATCAGCTCAAACGGCGGAATGGTGATATAACCGATAAAAAGCGGCGTTTGTACGAATGTTTGTTTTTTATAACAACAAATTTGTTTTTTGTATTGCGCCGCAGAAAAAAACATAGTATAATATTGTAAAAATCAAATATTAAAAATGAAGATACGGTTTGAAAAGTTGTAAGCTGAGTAGATGTAAAAGGAAATCCGGTTCGAATCCGGAGCAACCACCATTACTGTATTTGACAGGGAAGCAGCATAATGTGCGACAGCGAGGTCTGTGACCGAGCATATATTGCACATTTGTGATCGAGTCACAAGATCATAAGTCAGGATACCTGCCGTGTCTTTTTAGGTTTTACACAGCTTTGGTGTGGAGAGTGCAACCGAACTTCCGTCCTACAGACGGCATATGACGGCTTGCGCTCTTTTTGTTTAGCGTATGACCGACAGACACACACAGAAATATTTGCATGTCCTTTGACCTGCAATTATAAAAAAGAAAGAGGTATGAAAAATGAAAAAAATTCTTTGTTTAACACTTACTGTGATTTTTATGCTCGGCACCTTTTCACTCGGTGCATTTGCCGCACAGACTTCGTGCGATGTTTATGTTACCATATCCGATGCAGACGGCAGGCTTGCGATAGCTCAAGAAAAGATCACGGTTACCGACATTGACAGCGACGGCGCACTTACCGTAAATGATGCACTGTATCTGGCGCATGAGGCAAAGTACACGGGAGGAGCGGCGGCAGGCTATGAGTCCGCTGTCAGCACATACGGCTTGAGCCTCAACAAGCTGTGGGGTACGGCAAACGGCGTAAGCTACGGCTACTGCGTAAATAACAAATCCGCTCTGTCACTTTCCGATACTGTTAAAAACGGAGATTTTGTAAATGCGTATGTATACACCGACCTTGTTACGTGGTCTGATACATACAGCTATTTTGATGTAAATACAAAAAATGTGTCTGAGGGTGAGTCGTTCACGCTTACACTTTCAGCCGCAGGCTATGACGCTTCGTACAATCCCTTGGTTTTGCCCGTTCAAAACGCAACTATAACCGTTGACGGAACGGCTGTGCAATACAAAACAAACGAACAGGGAGCGGTAACGCTTACACTTTCCGCCGGCGATCATATCATCAGCGCTGTTTCGGATACGCAGACACTTGTGCCCCCCGTATGCAAGTTAACGGTCAATGTAACTCAAACAACACCCGACAGCTCACCTGCAGATAGTGAAGCAACTCAAACAACACCCGACAGCTCACCCGTAGATAGCGAAACCACCGAAACACAGCCCTCTGAATCTCCCGACACATCAGACAATACGGTCGTATTGGCACTTGTGCTCGCTCTTTGCGTGCTTTGTGCGGCAGTTATCGTAAAAAGAAGATATGCAAACGAGAAATAAGATCCTAGCTTTCCTGCTGTGCTTCTTTGTGATAGGAGCATTGCCGATATCGGCAGACAGCGCACAAGTGGGCAGGCAGGCGCAGGATATCATTGACGGTATCATTGCCTGCGAGTTAAAAGATGCCCAGGCGCAAAACCTACAGCAATGGATAGACAGCTCGCTCTCGGACGGTATCGGCATGAGCGCAGAGTGGTATGTTATATCCATCAGTCAGAGCGGAAGCTATGATTTTTCGTCGTATGAGACGGCTCTCACCGATTACCTGTCGAAAAACACCGTGCGTTCTGCTTCAACACGGCAAAAATATGCGCTTGCCCTGCTCGCCGTCGGGAGCAGGGATGCATATATATACTCTGTCATGCAAAGCTCAATAGGGGAGCAGGGGATAATGAGCTATATATATGGCTTGCACCTTTTAAATAACGGTTGCAGCGGCAGTAAGGTGAGTGAAACTGACGTCAAGGCAAAGCTTCTTGAGCTTCAGCTATCCGACGGCGGCTGGGCGGTGTCGGGCACGACGGGCGATGTGGACGTAACTGCGATGGCTCTGCAGGCGCTTGCCCCTCACTGTAAAAACGACGAGAATATAAAAAGTGCGGTAGACCGTGCGCTTTCAATGCTGTCCGCCCGTCAGCTTGACACAGGGGATTATTCAAGCTACGGAGAGCCTAACGCCGAGAGTACCGCACAGGTCATAACTGCGCTCTCAGCTCTTGGTATCGACTCCGAGGGTGACAGCAGATTTCAAAAAAACGAAAATACACCGTTTGACGGTATTTTAAAATACAGACTTGCTGACGGCTCTTTTTCGCACAAGGAGGGAGAGGCGTCAAACGAAAACGCTACTGCACAGGTGCTTTACTCCATGACAGCATACAAAAGAATGACAGAGGGTAAGAGCGGGCTGTATATTTTCGATGCGTGCACCACATCTGACGATGAAACCGAGGGCGAGTCTGTCGCCGATACCTCGCAGGGCAAGAATAACACTCCTGCCGTTGACGGCACCGTAGACACCGCTGACGGTGCCGCCGATGACGGCTCAAATGCTGTCGGCGGGTACAAGCTGTGGGCATGTCTCGGTATCTCGGCTTTTTCGGCTGTGACGGCTGTGTTACTCGTTATTTTTAAGAAAGCACACAAAAAGAATATTGCTGTGCTGTTGGCAGTTACGGCAGTTGCTGTTTGCACCGTGATATTTACGGATATTAAAAGCGCCGAGGATTATTACAGCTCTCAAGAAGGGTCGAAGGAAAATATCGTCGGCACGGTCACGCTCAGCATCCGCTGTGATACCGTCGTCGGCAAGTCAGACTCGGAGTATATTCCCGCCGACGGTGTGATCCTCAAGACGTCAGAGTTTGATATCGACTCGGACGATACCGTGTACGATATTATGACCGAGGCTGTCCGAAAATACGGTTTGCACATGGAAAGCTCGGGTACGGATGGGATGATATATATATGCGGTATCAACTATCTCTATGAGTTTGACTACGGAGATCTGTCCGGCTGGACATATCATATAAACGGAAAAGAAATGAGCGTGGGCTGTGACTCATATATCCTCTCCGACGGAGACGAGATAGAGTGGCAGTATACCTGCGAGCTCGGACAAGACTTAAAACAATAAATTTTATTCTTGAAATGAAAGGAAGCGGGAATATGCGTGCATTTGAGGATTGCAATCCTATTGCATCGGCGCTGTATTTTTTGACGGCAGCGGGTATATGTATGTTTAGCGAAAGCCCCGTTATATTCTCGCTTTCGCTTTTTGGTGCGTTGATTTTGTATATTGTCCGAAACGGCATAAAAAACGGGGGTATACACATGCTCAGCCTCCTGCTTTTCGTTGTGATGTCACTTGCAAATCCGCTTTTCTCTCACAACGGAGTGACGGTCTTGTTTGTTATAAACAACAATCCTGTGACGCTCGAGGCTTTCGTCTACGGCGTTTTCGCCTCTGTTATGATAATCTCGGTGCTGTACTGGTTTTCATCTTTTTCTCAGATAATGACAAGCGACAAGCTGCTGTATATCTTTTCCGTCTTCTCGCCTAAGCTTGCTCTGATGCTGTCAATGGCTCTTCGGTATGTTCCTCTTTTTGAAAAGCAGGCAAAGAATGTCAGTAAATCGCAAAAGGCGCTCGGAATTTACCGAGAGGACAATATCACAGACCGCTTCAAGGGCGGCGTGCGTGTGTTTTCGGTCATGGTAACATGGGCGCTTGAAAACGGTATAATTACTGCCGACAGTATGCGTGCAAGAGGCTATGGCATCGGCAGACGCTCTCATTTCTCGCTGTTTCGCTTTAGACTTGGCGATATATTATTGCTGTGTGTGAGCGCTGTAGTGCTTTTCGTTGTTTTGATGTGCGGCGGGGAGATGAAGTTTGATTTTTACCCTGCAATATCAATGCCTGTGACAAGTGTTGCGGGTGTTGTCGGTTATACAGCATACGGAGTGCTCGTACTCTTACCTACGCTCATAGAAATAAAGGAGGCATTGAGATGGAAATACTTAAAATCGAAGATTTGAGCTTTACATATCCCATGTGCAGTACCCCTGCGGTAAAAAACGTTTCTTTCGGCGTAGAGAAGGGCGAATTTGTAACTGTGTGCGGTGCAACGGGTAGCGGAAAATCCACACTTCTCCGACTTTTCAAGCGTGAGATATCCTGCGAGGGCGAGAGGACGGGGCGCATTTATTTTAAAGGTAAAACCATAGAAGAGCAAGACGACAGGACAAGCGCCTGCACTATCGGATATGTCATGCAAAAGCCCGAACAACAGATAGTATGCGACAAGGTGTGGCATGAGCTTGCTTTCGGTCTTGAAAATATGAATGTGCAAAGATCCGTAATTGCACGCCGTGTGGCAGAGATAGCAGCCTATTTCGGTATCGAGTCATGGTATGAAAAGAAGGTGTCCGAGCTTTCGGGAGGGCAAAAGCAGCTATTGAATTTGGCGGCGGTCATGGTAATGGATCCGAGCATTCTTATTCTTGACGAGCCCACGGCACAGCTCGACCCGATTGCCGCATCTGATTTTATAGCTACGATAAAAAAACTCAACCGTGAGCTGTCGCTCACGGTCATAATAGCGGAGCACAGACTTGAGGAGATAATACCGATATCCGACAAGCTGCTCGTTATGACCGACGGTGCGCTTGCGTATTACGACATACCGAGAAATGTTATATCAAGTATCAAGGATATGCCCGAGCTTCTGCGCAGTATGCCCGCCTCAGCAAGGCTGTATCACGCTCTTGACGGTTCGGGCGAGTGTCCTTTGGATATCAGAGAGGGCAGGGCATTTGTTGAAAACAGCTTTAAAAACGATATTCTCCGTCTGCCCGAAAAAACATATACACACTCAAGTGCTGCGGCGCTTGAATTGAAGGATGTGTATTTTCGTTACGAAAGGGAGCTTGCGGATGTTTTGAGAGGGCTGAGCATGACGGTCTATGAGGGTGAGATATACTGCATACTCGGCGGTAACGGTTCGGGTAAAACAACGACACTGTCTGTTGCATCCGCACTTCTCAAAGCTTACAGCGGCTCGGTAAAAGTTTTTGGGAAAAAGCTAAAGGATTACAAAAACAACTCTCTTTACCGTGAGTGCCTTTCGCTTTTGGCGCAGGACGTGCAGACGGTGTTTGTCGAAAATACCGTGCGTGAGGAGCTGTGCTCGGATACAAATGATGTTCCGAGCCTGCCTTATGATATCAGCCGACTGTATGACAAGCATCCGTATGATCTGTCGGGCGGCGAGCAGCAGCTGGTAGCTCTCGCAAAGGTTCTCGGAACAAAGCCGAAGCTTCTGTTGCTTGATGAGCCTACGAAAGGGCTTGATGCGAATGCGAAATATGAGCTTGTCCGTATATTCAAGGAGCTGAAGGCGGACGGGATGACCGTTGTTGCCGTGACGCATGATGTCGAATTTGCGGCACTTTGCGCTGACAGATGCGCTCTGTTTTTTGCGGGAAGCATCGTGTCAGAGGATACAGCGGAGAGATTCTTTGCCGAGAACAGCTTTTATACCACCGCTGCGAGCAGAATGACAAGAGGCTACTACGAGAATGCAGTGACGCTCGAGGATGCGGCAAAGCTGTGCCTTAAAAACTGCCGCAAGGACGGTGCTTTGGTATGATGGTAATAAAAAACAGCGGCGCAAGACGTGCACTGAAGATTATAATTCCGTTTGTTTTTATACCTGCCTTTGTCACGGCGGGGGCATTGATATATGACGAAAAGCGCTATCTGCTCGTGTCGCTCGGAGTTGCGGTGATGTCTTTGCTTTTGTTTATCACGGGATTTGAAAAAAAGATAACGGGCTCGCGCAGAATGGTCATCGTTTCCGTCATGACAGCGCTTTGTATCGTTGGTCGCTTTATCCCGTTTTTCAAGCCTGTCACGGTCCTTACGGTGATAACCGGAATATATCTCGGCGGCGAGGCGGGATTTCTTGTCGGTGCAATGTCGGCGTTGCTGTCCAATTTCTATTTCGGACAGGGACCGTGGACACCGTTTCAGATGCTTGCATGGGGGCTTATCGGTTTGTTTGCGGGATTTATCTCGGATAAGCTGAAAAAATCAAAGCTCTTGCTTCTTTTCTACGGAGTGCTCTCAGGCGTGTTTTTCTCGCTTGTCATGGATATATGGACGGTGCTGTGGTATGACGGCTCGTTTAATGTTTCACTCTATATTGCGGCTTTCATGACTGCATTGCCGCATACGGTGCTGTATTCTATATCGAATTTTATTTTTCTTTGGTTTGCGGCAAAGCCGTTCGGGGCAAAGCTTGAACGTATAAAGATCAAATACGGCGTGTGATCCGACAATGTCGGAGCCACGCCGTATTTTGCTTTTTTAAAAAACGCTCTCGATCACTTTTTTGGAGCAATTCGGGCTGTATTGCCAACGGTCGATGTGCTCCTCCTTGTAGGTGTTCCCTATGTATTCGATGGGCTTTTTGGGTGGAAGCTCACCCTTTGCATCTATCAGCACGAGTTTTATTTTCATGCGTTCGGGTATGATGCTTTTTATATAAACGGCGGCGCTCTGTGACGGGTAGATATCCTCCTTTGGCTCAGCCAAGCCTGCAAGGTTAGGGGCGAGCTCAACAAATATACCGTAGCTCTCCACGCTTCTGACTATTCCCGCGACCGTCTGTCCCTGAGTGAAGAATGCGGCGTTTTCCTCCCATGTACCGAGCAGCTCTCTGTGAGTTATATAGATGCGGCCCTCGGGTGTGCGGCTTTTGATAACGGCTTTTATCGGCTGACCTACCTCGAACCTGTCCTTGGGGTGAGATATCCTCGATACGGATATGCAGTCGACCGACAGCAGAGATATTATTCCGCAGCCTATATCGCAAAAAGCGCCGAATTGCTCCATGTGAGTTACCTTTGCGTCTATGATATCTCCGAGCATCAGGCTGTCTATGTATTCCTCAAGACACCGAATTTGAGCGAGCCTTCTTGACAGCAGCAGTATCTCCTCGCCGTAGTCACCCCGAGTCACTCCCGTCACCACAAAGCATACAGTTTTTCCGACACGGCTGATTATTGCTATGTCCTTGAGCACTTCTCCCGGAAACAGATATGTGACCTCATCTTTTGGGATCATGCATTTTGCACCGCAAAAGTCCACCCACAGGTTCAGGCTTGAGTCGCACTTTATGACAGTTCCTTCAAAAATTCTGTTCTCGCCGATGAGTGCTTGCGGTGTTCTGAGCAGATTTTTTGTGAGGGCGCCGTTGTATTGGAAGTTCATACCTTCCGGTTTGTACGAATTTTTCATGTGTCCATCCTTATCGATCTTTCATTTTGTTATAGCAGATTCAGCCGTGTTGTTTTGACGGCTTGTAAAGTCTCTATACAATATATAGATATTCCGACTTTGCTTTTTTATTACTGCGTAACGCAAAAAAGAAATCGAGCAAAAAATGACTCAGAATATATCAGAGCAGAAATGATATAACTATATGACGTATTGTCGGTTCTTTGTTTTTTGCAAAAAAATGTTTATTTTTTTGCATTGATAACTTAGAAACAGTATGCTATAATACTTCAAACTAAATACCGATATTAAGAAGATACGGTTTGAAAAGTTGTAAGCTGAGTAGATATAAAAGGGAATCCGTTTCGAATCCGGAACAACCGCCATTACTGTATTTGACAAGATGGGAGCATTAAATCCATATCCTGAGAAGGCTTGCTCCTTGTGTGGATATATCCACAGCATCATAAGTCAGGAAACCTGCCGTGTCTTTTTAGGTTCAACACAACTTTGGTGAGAAGAGTGCAACCGATTTATCGCCGCAATGCGGCTTTGGGTTTGCGCTCTTTTGTTTTGTAAAGCTCAGAGCTTTTTTCGCCACGCTGTGTTATAAGTCAGTTGTACTCTTTTGACCTAATTGGTTGAAAGAGTATTTTTTATTATTGCATAGGAAATTGCGTAAAGAGTTGAAAAAGGAAAAAGTGGTATAATAGAAACGGAGCAGAAAAAAGCGCAAAGAAAAGAAGGTGCAAAAAAGCATCTTAAAAAAGCGAATATAAAAGGAACAGCACGTAATTTACCACAATGCTCACAACCGTAAACTGCAAAGCCATAATTGTAATCACCGCAGTGAAGTGTTCGATCAACATTTTCAAAAACGGTATGTCGAATGTTTATGTTTATAGCGGCTAATTGGTAAAAATGATCTTTAAAAATTTGTTGTATAATGTTCATGCTTCTATTATACTACAAAGAAAGAACACCCCCTACCCCTCATGATTGAGGGGCAGGGGTGTTGATGTGCGCATAGCGCACTTTCTTATTGCATAGGAAATTGCATAATTACGCCCCGCCGTTTGGCTGAGTTAGATACAATATGCGAGAGGCTGAAGGCGGGCACTGCCCGCTTATTTGTTATTTGAAAGACGTAGGAGTGGTATCGTTATTTGCAAAAGCATTGGGACCGGGATCTGACATGGAAAAATACATACGGGCAGCCTTTGTTGTACCGAAATCTTGGTTGGAGCCGGTATTCTGTACTTTATTAAACGCATCTCGGAACATTTGGTTGTGTGCTTCTTCACGGTTCAGAAGAAAATCGATCGTCTCTCTGACTTTTTTATCTTCGATCTGGCGGTATAGGTATTCATAAACCACCTTTGCTCGTTGCTCCGAGGCGATGTTGCTGAGCAGATCTGCGCACAGATCGCCTGTTACGGTAACGTAGTCTCCCGTCCACGAATAACCCGACGCATTTATAAGACCGGGATTAAGCCCAAGGATAACGTGAGACTGTATCTCGCCTGCCTGCACCTGAGTTGCATCCACATAGTGACCGTTTAAAAGATTGATGGTTTGCGCTACCATTTCCATGTGTCCGAGCTCTTCGGCAGCAATATCAAGAAACAGATCCTTGATCTCCGGATCCTTGATGCGAAAGCTCTGCGACATATATTGCATTGCCGCTTTCAGTTCGCCGTTTCCGCCGCCGAGCTGCTCTTGAAGCAGTACCGCATACTGCGGGTTCGGTCTTTCAACTTCTACAGGGTGAAATAACATTTTTTCGTGCTTAAACATTTTATAACCTCCTCTAAAATCAGTTTCCCTTTTTATTTTCACCGATTAAAGGCGTGTTATACAAACTAAAATGAACTGAAACGGTATAGCTCAAGAAGACCGGTGTGCAAAAATATGGTTAAGAAAACACCGCCGAGAATTTTTCGTTCTCGGCGGTGTAAATTATTTCATAACACTCATCCAGCAACCTTCTGCACCAATACCATCTTCAGGAGGTGAGAGAATTCCTTTCTCGATAAGTACCTCAACAACAGAATCAAGGACCGGCATATTCGCAAGACAGTTTGCAAGTCTCCATTCGCCGAGCAGATAGTCGGGAACAACTTTCTTGATCAATGCCGCAATTTTCTCAGCGACAACCTGAGCGCCTTCCTCGAAGAATCCCTTGCAAAGTCCGTTACTGATGTCGAAAACTCTATCTCTGTCTTTTAGCGAACTTACAAGAATTTTTGTGTAAAGAAAATCTCCTTCGCGATACAGATAGCCACACTTGATTGCTTTTGCGGCGTGTTCCTTTTCTTTTTCTGACAAAAATGCTATGCTTAATCCATCGATCGCACGAAGCGCAAGTTGAATCTGCGGGTCTTTGGAAACATTAAGTCCGCAATCGAAGTGCTTTTTTATGCGTGTAATGTAGATATTTTCTAAATGCACTTGAGAAAAACCGCAAACGTTTTGCGCATCAACGCCATCCCAACCGCCGCCGTAGTATCTTCCGTTATCAACGTACCCAAACACGCTGAACGGACGGTTTATCTTTTCTACGTTTGAGAAATATTTATCTTCCAAAATACGCTTCACATTTTCTGAAAATGCGCTCGATATAATCGAGACCTGCTGCCATATGATGAGGTTCAGGTCAACCCTCTTGTTGAGATACGGAAAGGAAAGGTATTCTTCCTTGTGATTTTCAATGTAATCCGAAATAATATCACAGATCTTCGGCAACTGCTCGGTATATAAAGCATGAGTTTTTTCGATTACGTCTTTATCAAACAGTATAAAATTGATTGCATATTTTCCGTTATCTAGACGGCGCAGGAAGCCATATTTTCCGTTTACACCTTTTGCAAGTATCTCAAGCTCTTCCTCGACGTAGATCGTGGGAACGTTCAGTTCTTCTGCAATCTCGGATGCGCTCATAGGCTTTTTGTGGCAAAGCCATACGATATGATTAGAAAACATTCTTGTGCAAACATTACGCGGATCTCCCCACGCAGGACTACCCGTTCCCCAAATCACGTAATTGATCTTATCAGGTTCTTTGTCAATAGTTGGGGTAAAATGACTTGATTCTCGATGCGACACCGCAAAAGCCGCCGTACTATGCGCCTTTTGCTATGTATCTCGGTCCGGTCGGATCTGACAGTCCCCCGGACTGTCATTCAACACCGACCGTTCAAGTCCTTTTTGTTTTATATCACCCCAAAACAGAACGGCACCGTGTAAAAAACACGATGCCGTTCTGTTTTGGCAGAGGAATAGGGATTCGAACCCCAACAAACAGAGTCAGAGTCTGTCGTGCTACCGTTACACAATTCCTCTATATGAAGTGTCAGCCTCGCTGACGACCTCATTATTATAGCAGAGGTTTTTCGATTTGTCAATATGATTTTTTACATTTTTTCAAAAAATATTCAAAAAAATCAGTAAAAAACATAAAAACCTCTTTTTTATGATAGATACTCTTTCATGAGCTCAGTCAGTTTGCTCCTGCTTTCGAGCTTTGCAAAATTTAGAAGCCGCTTTATTCTGTATTTTACAGTATTCTCCGATACATGAAGTTTATCCGCTATATCAATATATTTTTCTTTGCTTATAAGCGACTTCATTATTTCAAGGTCGAGCGAGTCGCATTTTTCAAGTACCTGCTCGGCAAGTACGATCTGGCTGATGTTGGGGTCTGCAAAAAAGCTGTTATGGGATTCCTGATTTTTATCCTCGTGTATCTTTGAGCGTGTTTTGTTCATAGGGATGTTGGCGGTGCTGTTTCTTACGTCGACATGGCAGTTGATGCGCATGACCATGTTTGAGATATAGCTTGAGTCGGATAGCATGGAATGCATTTTTGCAGCCTGAATTCCGACTCTGCGGCAGTCGAGCAGAGCAAGAGTCAGCTCGCTTGTGGTATTTTTTGAAAGGGAAGCATCACCGAAGGAGGCTACGAATATGTCATCAGGTACTTTTATGCCGTTGCTTTTCAGCATTTGCAGCAGTATGACGGTAGACACATCGTTCGTACCTATTACCGCATCATAGTCCGAGCAAGCTGAAATAAAGCTCTCGCAGGTATTTTTGGTTGCTCCGCGAAAATAGAAAATATCCTTTTGGTCGAATTTTTCGCCGTTGGCACCGACATATGACAAAAACGCCTCTGCTTTGAGCTTGTCCATGGTGGACTCAAGACTTACTGCAAAAAGCGCAACCTTCCTGCGGTGACAGGTAACGAAATAATCGAGCAGGTCTGTTACAGCTTTTTTATAGTCCATGAGAACATATCCTGTGGCACAGATATCTCCGGACGAGTCAAATCCGATGACGATCGGCTTTACATGCATATTCGAAAGCAACGAGCATATTACCTTTGTCCAGTTGTACGTGCCGCTGATAACTATAGCTGCACCCATGCTCACAAGATCGGGCGGAAAGAGCGAGGAGTCGGGGCCGCATTCAATGAACTTTGCTTCGTTGCTCTTGCGTTTTGCCTCGTCCTTTATTCCTTTTATATACTGGGATACCCAGTGGCTCGCAGAGCTTCCTTCTTGGTAAAAAGCATATATTGTCATATAATCCTCCTTGTTTTTATACAACAAATTGCACAAACATTGAAAACGGTATAATATTATAGCGTATAATTTTTTGTTTGTCAAGACAAAATATACAGTTGCAAAAAAAAAACTCTTTAACTTGATACACTGTTTGTTTCGTTATATAATCGTGTTGTAAGATAAAACAAAAAAACAACGATCCGGAGATGAATGAAATGTCAAAGAAAACAGTAACAGAGTTTAGACCTTTAGTTATCCCGACATACAAGCCGGGAGATCCTGAGTCTCTTCCCATGTTCTTTGAAAAGAAGCCCTATCAGGGAGCGAGCGGACATCTGTATCCAGTTCCTTTCACGACAAAGATAAGTGACGAAAAGACAGATGTTACCTACAATGCTGCCATACTTGAAAACGAGTATATCAAGGTAGAAGTCCTTCCTGAGATAGGCGGTAAGATACAGAGAGCGCTTGACAAGACAACAAATTATGATTTTGTTTATCATAATGAAGTTATCAAGCCCGCAATGGTTGGACTTGCAGGACCTTGGGTTTCAGGCGGTATTGAGTTTAACTGGCCTCAGCATCACCGTCCTACAACATATATGCCTCTCGAAGCTACGATCACAGAAGATACAGACGGAGAAAAGACAGTATGGGTCGGTGAGGTAGACCCTCTTTACAGAATGAAGGGAATGGCAGGAATAACCGTACCGAGCGGACGCTCTTATGTCAGAGCAAAGGTCCAGGTATACAACCGCACCCCTTATCCTCAGCCTATTATGTGGTGGGCGAACCTTGCTGTTGAAATAAACAAGGATTACAGAGTAGTGTTCCCACCTGATGTTGAATGGGTAAACGACCATGACCGCCGTGCTGTTCTCGAGTGGCCTATGGCAAAGGGAGTATATCATACGGCACGTCCGTTTGATTTCGGTGACGGCACCGATATTCATGATGTAAGCGCGGTAAGAGTTCCTTCTTCCTATCTTATATCAAAGGGACAATGCGATATGGACTTCATATCCGGTTACGATCAGGGCGTTGGATGCGGTGTTGTTACCGTAGCTGACCACCACATCTCCCCCGGAAAGAAGATGTGGCACTGGGGCAATCACCCCTTCGGTGATAAGTGGTGCGACAACCTCACAGACAACGGCTCCAGATACATTGAGCTCATGACCGGTGTATATACGGACAACCAGCCTGACTTTACATGGGTAATGCCTTATGAGACGAGAACCTTTGACCAATATTGGTATCCTGTAAAGAACATCGGTGAAGTAAAGAATGCCACCATAGACGCAGCAGTAAACTGCGAGATGCGTGACGGCAAGCTTTACCTCGGATACTACGCAACAGGCGTATTTGAGGGCTGCAAGATCACGGTAAAGGAAGGGGACAAGGTCATCTTTGAGGATACCTGCGATCTCTCTCCCGAAAATACATATGAAAAATACATTGATGCGTCGGTTGACTACAATAAGATAAGCGCAACGCTTACCTCCGCTGACGGAAAGCTTCTTGTAGGACACAAGCCCTACATCAGAGGAAACAAAAAGCCGATAACTCCAAGAAAACCTGCACTGCCGCCCGAGCAGATCGAGACGATAGAGGAGCTTGTTCTCAACGGTCAGCATCTGACACAGTACAGACACTTTGCGTATGAGCCGACGGATTACTTCCTTGAAGCTCTCAAGCGTGATCCCGGAGATTCCCGCTCGAACACCGCAATGGGTAATTATCACCTTGCAAGAGGCGAGTTTGAGACAGCTATCGAATACTACGACAAGGCAATAACGCGTCTTACTCTGCGCAACGACAACCCTGCCGATACAGAAGCGCTTTACCATAAGGGTATAGCACTGCGTTTCCTCGGCAAGCTCGATGAAGCATACGATACTTTGTACAGAAGCGCATGGCAGTACAATTATATGTCGGGTGCTTATTATGCTCTTGCTTGCATCGACTGTATAAGAGGCAATTATGATCTCGCACTTGAAAAGCTCGAGATATCACTTTCTGTCAACACCATGAACCTCAACGCCCTTAAGCTCAAGGCAGCTATCACAAAGGATGCTGATGTTCAGGCTCAGATAGAAAAGCTTGACCCGCTCTTTGAGGTACAGTGTGACAAGCACGAATATTACATCGACAGAGCTATTGACTTTATGAATGCAGGCATGAACGACCTTGCGATCGCAGAGCTTGAAAAGGCTGATAAGACAAAGCCGATGGTACTTTACTATCTCGGATATCTCAAGGGAGACCGTGCTCTCGCAGAGCGTGCTGACACACTTTCGTGGAAGTGCTGCTTCCCGGCAAGACTTGAGGATATAGCTGTTCTCAAGTGGGCAGGAACACCCATGGCAGACTATTATCTCGGATGCCTTTACTATGACCGCCGCCGCTATGACTGTGCTATCGCAAGATGGGAGTCGGCTGTTGCTCGTGTTCCCGCTTTCGGTCCTGCTTATCGTAACCTCGGTATCGCATACATGGATAAAAAGCATGATCTCACAGGCGCAAAACTTATGCTTGAAAAGGCAGTTGAGCTTATGCCTGATGACAGCCGTGCATTCTATGAGCTTGTACAGCTTTACAAGAACGGCAACCTTTCTCTGGAGCAAAGACTTGCTCTTCATGACAGCCACGCAGAGCTTACGGCACAGCGTGACGACTGCACACTTGACAAGTCTATCATTTACACGGAGCTTGGCAGATACGACGAGGCAAAGAATATTCTCCTCGGCCATCGCTTCCATACATACGAGGGCGGAGAGGGCAACCTCACTCGTCACCATGCATGGCTTCAGGCTCTCAGAGGAACCGCAGCGCTTGAAGAAGGAGACGCTGAGCGTGCTATCGAAGAATTCAAGGCAGGCTACACATTCCCGCTTTGCTATGGAGAAGAGAAGAATTACTTCGCACAGGAGTCACATCTCAACTATGGTATGGCTGTTGCATATGAGATGCTCGGAGATAAGGAAAACGCAAAGAAGTATTATGACCTTGCATGCGTTGAGACCTCTGCTCCTACGGAGATCAGCTACTTCAGAGCTTTGGCTCTTTACAAGAACGGCAGAATTACCGAGGCAAGAGAGTTGCTTGACAGCATGATAGCTCTCGGTGAGCAGACGATCAAGAACAAGGACATCCCCGCATATTACGGAGTCGGCTCTCCCACACCGATGCCCTTTGAGTATAACTTCTCTGAGAGAAATGTCGTAAAGGGTAAGCTGCTTGTTGCATTCGGCAAGCTCGGACTTGGTTTTGTTACTGAGGCGAAAGATCTTATCGCAGACATAAAGAAGCTTGATAGAACAAACTTCGGTGCTTACGCATTCGGCGTATACTGCAAATAAAACAAACCACAACTGCCCTAACCGTACAAGTGTACGGTCAGGGTAAAGTTGTATTTGGAAGCGCTTTTTGTTAATTATTCACAAAAAGCACAGACTTGTTTTGTTTAAATGGCAAATATGTGTTCAAGTTGCATAAATGTGCAGCTTAAACACAGCTCAAATAAACATGGCAGCTTTTATGTTGCGGTTTTTGACATTTTGATCCTGCACTATCAGCAGAATTGACACAGCAAATGCTTTGATGCATACGCATTCGGCGCATATTGCAAAAATACAAATATAAAACATCCCCGGGCGAATGACCGCGCGGTCGAGGATGCTTGTATTTGCACCTATTTGCAATAAAAAAACGCCAAAAAAATGCTGGTTTTAGTACATGCAGCGAAAAATATGTAATGTACGATATTAGTTGGAAATATTACCCATAGTGATATTTGCATAGTATTTTTTCTGCGTATGCAGTTTAATATCTAAGTATAAAAACAATAAGGAGGGATTGTTTATGAACAAAGCAAAAAGATTTTTAGCACTTGCAATACTTGCCGTTATGCTTCTTCCCACAGTTGCGGCGTGCTCAGAGAAAAAGCCCGCTGATACAACTGCTTCGAGCGGGAATACGGTAACAAATACGGACACGACAGAAGAAGTGCCTACCTTGCTTCCCAACGGAACATGGTATGACGGCCACGAGTTCAAATTTCTCATTGCCGGAAACTTTGATAACAACGACTTTGAGTACGAGGGCAATACTACCGAGCCTGTTGACTATGCAAAATACAGACGTATGGCATCCATTCAGGAAAAATACGGTGTAGGAATTACAAACGAAGATGTTATTGCGTTCAATACATCGAACGGCGGCGGTCCCGGCTTTGAAGCTATGAGACGCAGCTATGAATCAGGCTCATATGACTATGATGCAGCTATGATAGGTACATATGACGTTTCTCAGGCGGCATACTCAGGATTTTTGACAGACCTCAACTCTGATGAGCTTAGCTACATCGACCTTACAAAATCATGGTGGGACCAGAAGGCTAACGAGTCGCTCATGATAGACGGTAAAATGTTCTATACAACGGGAGACATCAGCATTACCGACAACAGAATAACCAACTGCATCATGTTCAACAAAACTCTTGTAGCAAATACCGATACAATGAAAAATCCCTATGAAATGGTACAAGCAAACGAGTGGACATGGGACAACTTTACCACAGAGGTAAGAAAGATATCGCAGGACCTCAACGGTGATGATGTCAGAGACCAAAACGACCTGTTCGGTCTTCTCACATGGAAGGATGCTATTCTTGCAGCTTACTCAAGCTCAGGCGAGCGCTATGCTACCATAAACAGCAATGATGAGGTAGAGCTTACTATCTACACACCCAAGAGCGTTTCCATGATATCAAAATATATAGAGCTTGTTCAGGATTCAAACTCAGTATTTAACTATCAGACGCTTTCCGGCGGATGGGACGCTGTACGTATACAGATGTTTGACAACGACCAGGTAGCGTACTATCTGACTACTCTGAACACAGTACCTAAGCACAGAGACTCCGAGACTGATTTCGGAATTCTCCCCATTCCGAAATATGATTCCGAGCAGGCAGACTACGGTCATCTTGTAACTCCTTTCCACTGCCAGTTCCTCTGCGTTCCTTTCTTTATTGAGGATTCAGAAAGAACAAGCGGTATTATTGAGGAGCTTGCATATGACGGAAAGCAGTATCTCACACCTGCTTACTACGAGGAAACTCTTGTAGGTCAGATCGTTCGTGACGATGAGTCCGCAGACATGCTCGACATCATATTCTCATCTGCGATTAATGATATGGGTATGTACTACAAGGTCGGCGGACTTCACAACTCTCTTCTGAATATGGCAATGACAAAGGAAAATACCTTTGCATCTATCTATGAGTCAGCTCGCGATGTTGCTGAAAGTGATGTTGCCAAGATAAATGACAACTTCCAGAATGTCCTCGGCACTGAATAATACAATTTTCGAAGCGGTCGTATAAAATCAAATAAAAACGGTCTGTAGGTATGCAGGGAAAATCCGAACAGCGACATGCTGCGGTACTCAGAATGCAGCTACAGACCGTTTTGCCTAACAGCAAAAAATAAATCGGAGAAAAATATGAAAAAAAGAAAAATACTGTTTGCATTATTGATTTCTGTGTTAGCTGCTCTTGTGGTTTTCTGCTCATGCTCGAACACAAACGGCGATGATACATTCGATACGGGAAGCGACAGTGTATCCGTGAGCGGCGACGACACAGGTGCTGCTTCAGATATCGAAGGTGTAACCGTAGTAGAAAAGGACTCGGTGAGCATACACTCCATATCACAGCTTAACTCTGAGAGCGAGGGGATAGACTCTCATGCAGGCATGGAGGCATACAGCACGCTTGAGCTTAACAACAGAGAGTACAACATGCTCTCCAGCCTTGAGCTCGGTGTCACGGTTCCGTACTATCCGAGAGTCAGACAGATGGAAAACGGAAAGTATATCATGACATATCAGGCAAACCGTATACCGTGGGAGGTGTTCGTTGCCTTTTCTGAGGACGGTGTGAGATGGAAAAACTCCCGCAAGCTTCTCGGAACATGTGAATATCCAAACGGCTATGCCGACACGATGGTATTTATGACAGCAGACCTATGCGTGCTTGATGACGGAACGATAATCGTCGTTTCCGCCTTCAGAGGAAAGGCAAATTACGCAAAGGATGTAAACTCAAACGGACTTGTCATAATAAAGAGCACCGACAACGGCGCGACCTGGAGCGAAAAGCAGATAATATACACAGGCACCTGCTGGGAGCCGTATATCATGCAGACCTCGAGCGGGGAAATTCAGGTATACTTTACACAGACGGGACATCTGCTCGCTGAGCACGGATGGTCAACCGACAGACGTTCAAGCTGTGTGGGGCTTCTTCGTTCAAATGACGGAGGAGATACGTGGACAAAACAGACAGGCTACAGCGCTCAGATAGTAATGCAGCAGTTCGTATACCACAAAAACGGCTATGACTACATGAACGATCAGATGCCGGTAGCTATAGAGCTGCACAACGGCACGATAGTGCTCGCTGCTGAGGGATATCTTGCAGATGATACATATGATATTTCCATCGCTTATTCCAAAGACAACTGGGCAACGTCGCTTGGCTTTAACGAGAGCGGACCTGCAAGCAGAATTACGAACTTCCTCTCCGGTGCCGGACCGTATCTTGCACAGTTTGAATCGGGCGAGACGGTGCTCTCCACCCACACCTCACAGATGCATACCTATGTAGGTACTGCCGAGGCGAAGAACTTTACAAATCACTATCAGCCGTTTAAGGGACATATCGGCAACTGGTCATCACTTTATGTTGATTCAACGCATTCGATCATAGGTACAATGGCATACGAAACTGCCGGAGAAACAAATGACCCCTCATCAAGTGTTATAGATGTGGGAAGAATGTATCTCAATCACGTAATATATGCAAAGAAATCGGATATTACCGTTGACGGTAAGACCGAGGACTGGGACAACAACACCTCAGCACTCTTTATCGGAAGTGACACGCAGGCACAGATGTCAATGCGTTTCTCCTACGACGATGAAAAAGTATACTATCTCTTTGAGAGACTTGACAATTACCTCACCGACGGCGATGTGGAGGGATTTTATCTGCCGGTAGATGCCGATACTTATTATCTGATAAAGTTCGGCACGGTCGGGGTCGATTCTGTAAAATATTACAACGGCAAAAAGCTCAGCAATGCTGAGATAGAAGGCATGGAGTGGGCAATAACGCTCGTTGGAAACACAGGCGATACGGAAAAAGATACGGGAAAGATACTCGAGATATCCATCCCCCGTTCTGCTGTCAGCGTGTCAGATGACGGACTGCTTTTGTTCAACGCTATGCTTTATAATAAGGATAAATCCGAAAAAGCGGTAAACGATACTTTCTCCTGTGCGGATACATCAAACCGAAACACATGGCAGAGAGTATACCTTACAAAATAACAGAAACCGAAAAACCGCACAGCAAAAATGTGCGGTTTTTCAAAAAAGAGGGATTTTATTATGAAAACAACATCCGAAACACGAAATCAAACGTTGAAGATACATTCCATATCCGAGCTTAACCGTGAAGGGGAGGGGACAGACTCTCACAGAGGCTTGGAAGAGTACAGCTCGCTTGAGTTAAACTACAGAGAATACAGAGAGCATACCGGTGCAGAGCTCGGCGGGATGAAAAATCCGTATTATCCGAGAATAAAGCGGATGAAAAACGGCAAGTACATCATGACCTACCAGGCGAACCGCATCAGCTGGGAGGTGTTTTATGCTTTATCGGATGACGGAATAAACTGGTCAAATGCACGCAAGCTGCTCGGTGTTTGCGATTACCCTGACGGCTACGCTGATACCATGGTATTTATGACAGCGGATCTTTGTGTGCTCGATGACGGAACGATAATTGTCGTTTCGGCATTCAGAGGAAAGGCAAATTACTCAAAGGATGTAAACTCAAACGGTCTTATGATAGTCAAGAGCAAGGACAACGGAGCTACATGGAGCGACAAGGAAAAAATATATACGGGTACCTGTTGGGAGCCGTATATCATGCAGACCTCGAGCGGGGAGGTTCAGGTGTATTTTACACAGACGGGACATCTGCTTGCAAAATACGGCTGGAAAAATGACAGACGTTCGAGCTGCGTGGGACTGCTTCGCTCAAGAGACAGAGGGCAGAGCTGGACAAAGCAGGAGGGCTACAGCGCTCAGATAGTAATGCAGCAGTTCGTGTTTAACCGTGACGGCTATGATTATATGTGCGATCAGATGCCTGTTGCAACAGAGCTGCACAACGGCACAATAGCTCTTGCGGCAGAGACCTGCAACGCACAGAACAGCTACCGACTGTCTGTTGCTTATTCAAAGGACAACTGGGCGAAAAATCTCGCATATGATGAGGCGGGACCGGAGGACAGAGTAACGAATTTCGTTCAGGCGGCAGGACCGTATATTGCACAGTTTGAGTCAGGCGAGACAGTGCTTTCCTGTCACAGATATGAGATGAATATGTATATCGGAACAGCGGATGCGACATCTTTTACAAATCACTATCAGCCGTTTGGCAGACACAAGGGAAATTGGTCATGTGTGTTTGTTGATTCTGCTCATTCTGTTATCGGAGCTATGGCAAACGAGGACGGAAAAACAGTAAACGGCGTTGAAGTGCCGAGCTTTCTCGATGTCGGAAGAATGTACCTCAACCATGCAATATATGCAAAGCACTCACAGATAAGCGTCGATGCAAGAACGGACGATTGGGAGGATAACACCGCCGCATTATTTATAGGAAGCGAGTCGCAGGCTCAGATGTCGATGCGCTTTGCATATGATGATGAAAAGCTGTATCTGCTCATCGAAAGACTCGATCACTGCATGACAGATGCAGATGCGGAGGAAATTTATTTGCCTGCGCAAAACGGCGCTTACTATATCGTAAGGTTCGGAATAAACGGTATTGACTCAGTCCTGTATTGCAAAGGTGAGGCTGTCGCGGAGGCTGAGCTCGAGAGTGTCGAGTGTGCTACAGAGGTGGTGCGCACAGCAGATGGTGACATTGGAAAAATACTCGAGGCGGCGATCCCTCGCTCTCAGATCAGCATAGGAGAAGACGGAATGCTTGCCTTTAATGCTGTATTATATAATAAAGATGGAAACGGACAGCTGCTGACCGATACTTTTTCAAATGTTGAAGTAACGGACGTGAACACTTGGCAGAGAGTGTTTCTTACAAAATAAAAAAGCGTGCAGTGCCCGCCCCATCCTCTCACCTATCGTTGTTTTTCTATTGCACAAGCTGTGCATAACGGCGAGTGAGAAACAGTGCAATTTCCTATGCGTTAAAAACTGTTAGGGAAAAGAATAAGCAAAAAGCACAGAGCAACTTAATTGCTCTGTGCTTTTTGCTGTCCTTTCGGACACCTCGCTTTTGACACGGCTGTGTCGACCTAATTTTGCTCGGAATTTTTGTTTCCGTTTGCGCATTCGGAGAGTATAGAATC
>JBGVFH010000042.1:0-12474 GCA_045120955.1 Eubacteriales bacterium
CTGTCTTTCACAAGATCATAGATAAAGCTCCAATCTATTGCGTTCTCTATCTTTCGCAGCATATGGTCTTGCGGTACAAGATCATCTATACAGAACATCTGTATTTGATTGCGTTTTTTGTTTTCACTTGTTAGCATTTTATCGCCTCGGTTCCTTTCTTCTATTATACCATACTTTTCTCCTTTTTGCAAAAAAACAAAGCCACATTTTCAGTGACTTTGTCTTCAGTCTGAAGTGTGCATAAGCACACTTTTTTGTTGTATAGGAAATTGCGAAATTACGCTTCGCCGTTTAGCTGAGTTAAAGAAGATCCAAAGATACAATAGGCGGGAGGATGGAGGTGGGCACTGCCCGCTTTTTTGGTTCACTATTGATACTTTACTTCAGATGTTTTTACTATTTCTTCGTTTTCGTATGAGCTATTTGTTACAATAAATGTTACGTTCACTCGGTATGTACCCGTCGAGGAGAGCTGATATGTACGAGTAAAGTCATATTCCAAATCGTAGATGATATCTACCCATTCATCATCTACCTTTCCAATGTCTACTCTTGACCAAAAGAGACCGAGGATTTTTTTCTCGAGATATGTTGTTATTTTTACTTTTGCTGTTATTCCTTCGGTACCTAAGTAATGATAATCTATGGATAGCAAACCGCTACTTGATACGGAAGCTGTCATTTCGACGATGTCAATATTATAGGAGCGGCATGATACCGTCGTCGGCTGCCGATACCGACAGTGTGAAGTAAGAAAAGACTGAAGTGCATATAAGAAGAAGTGCCAAAACTTTTGTTTTAATTGTGTGTGTCATTTTGTTTATTCCTTTCGTTATTTGGATGGTGCTTTGTTTTTATCGTTTTGCAGTTTTTTACGCTATGTAAAAAATACGGCTATAAAACTGTCCCTTCAGATGTTGGGCAGTGAGTAACGATGTAAACCGAAACCTCTCTCAAAGACCTTATTAGAAAGGCTTTGAGAGCTGTGCGAGAGGGTATAAGTACGGGGAAGTCCTCTTGCAAAAGCGGCTTCCCCGTAACAATAGCTATTCTATCAGTTTTTGAGCGAATGTATGGGAGCGGGAATTCTTCCGCCTCTTCCGATAAATCTTTCGCTTGATTCGGTATGCAGGGGCATTATCGGGGCACGTCCCAGGAGTCCGCCGAACTCGACTGACTCACCGACACTCTTTCCGTATGCGGGTATTACTCTGACAGCTGTAGTCTTGTTGTTGATGACTCCTATCGAGATCTCGTCAGCAATGATAGCGCTGATGGTGGATGCGGGAGTATCTCCTGAAATGGCTATCATGTCAAGACCGACAGAGCATACTGCCGTCATAGCCTCGAGCTTGTCAAGGCTGAGAGTGCCTGCTTCTACAGCATTTATCATTCCGATATCCTCGGATACAGGGATGAAAGCACCGGACAATCCGCCTACATGGCTGGATGCCATAACGCCGCCTTTCTTTACTGCGTCATTAAGAAGGGCAAGTGCGGCAGTCGTTCCGTGAGTACCGCAACGCTCAAGTCCCATAGCCTCGAGAATATGAGCTACGGAGTCACCCATGGCGGGTGTCGGAGCGAGGGAAAGGTCAACTATGCCGTAGGGTGCGCCGAGCTTCTGTGCTGCCTGCATAGCAACGAGCTGTCCTACACGTGTGATCTTGAAGGCTGTTTTCTTTATCAGCTCGGCAAGCTCGGTAAAGTTGATATCTCCCGCTTTGTTGATGGCGCTTGACACAACACCGGGACCGCTGACGCCGACGTTTATGGCAACATCATTTTCGCCTACACCGCAGAAAGCTCCCGCCATAAAGGGGTTATCGTCGGGTGCGTTTGCGAATACAACGAGCTTTGCGCAACCTATAGAGTCGGCATCCTTTGTAAGATATGCTGTCTCTTTTATTACCTCTCCCATGCGTCTTACCGCATCCATGTTGATACCTGTTTTTGTTGATGCAACATTTACCGAAGAGCAGATAAGTGATGTTTCGGTCAGCGCCTGAGGAATGGCGGAGATGAGTCTGTCAGCACCCACGGTCATGCCTTTCTGCACAAGAGCGCCAAATCCTCCGATAAAGTTAACACCTGTTGCTTCAGCCGCTTTTTGCAGAGTTTTTGCTATTTTTACGTATCCGTCGCTTGAAGCGTTTCCTCCGATAAGGGATATGGGGGTGAGAGATATGCGTTTGTTTACTATCGGAACACCGTAGAATTTTTCTATCTCGTTTGCGACGGGGACAAGGTTCTGAGCCTTTGTCGTTATCTTGTCATAGATTTTGTCACAGAGTCTGTTTATATCGTCGCTTGTGCAGTCGAAAAGCGAGATGCCCATGGTAATTGTGCGGACATCGAGTTTTTCCTGCCGTATCATATTTATAGTTTCAAGAATATCCTGATTGTTTATCATTTCTGACCTCGTGCTGTTTTATATTGTATGCATAGCGTCGAAGATGTCTTCGTGCATTGCTCTGATCTCAAGACCGTTATCAGTACCCAATTTAGCGAGGGCATCAACAAAAGCTGCGAAATCACACGTGAGATCCTTGATGTTTACAAGCATGATCATAGCGAAATACTCCTTGAGTACGCTTTGCGTGATATCCTCAATGTTTGCTGAGTGCTCTGCGCAAAGAGCCGCCACTTTGGCGATAATGCCTACCGAGTCTTTGCCGATAACCGTTATTACTGCTTTCATTTGTATGTCTCCTTGTTTTTTTAATTATCTTTACTATTTTACTATAAAAATCCCGTTATTTCAACACCTTTCATTAACTTTTTTGCTTTTAAATAAAAGGGAATAGGCTCTATTGACATTTTGGGCATAAAAATGTATAATATTATCGTTATTTATCAAAGAAGGGAGATATTATGGAAATTATTCAAAACATACTTGATTATTTGCTGACCAATGCGGTTTCGATCGTGCTCGCACTGCTAAAAGGCGGGATCGTGCTCTTTATCGGTTGGAAGCTCGCAAAGTGGGTAAGCAACTTTGTCAGAAAGTCAAAAGCATTTAAAAAACTTGAGGGCGGGGTCGCATCGTTTGTCGGAAGCCTGATAGAGATAATTCTTAAGATAATCGTTGTAATAAGCGTTGTATCTATTCTCGGAATAAATCTTTCTGCGGCTGTAACGGCACTTGCCTCCTGCGGTCTTACACTCGGCCTTGCGTTTCAGGGAGCGCTCTCCAATCTTGCGGGCGGATTTATCATACTTGTATTCAAGCCCTTCAAGGTAGGGGACTACATAGACACACATACCGACAGCGGCGAGGTAGTATCTATCGCTATATTCCACACAAAGCTGCGTACCGTTGACAACAAGATAATTTCTATCCCCAACGGCTCACTTTCAAACGCTTCTGTTATCAACTACTCCGCTCTTCCCGAGCGCCGTGTGGATTTTCAGTTCGGTGTTGAGTACGGCAGCGATATTCTTAAGGTAAAGAACATCCTTACCGAGATTGCTAACAGCCAGCCTACAAAGCTTGCTGACAAGGATGTTGAATGTATGCTCGGTTCGTTTGGTGATTCTCAGATCAACATTATACTCAGAATATGGGTCAAAACAGAGGATTATTGGGTTACATACTTCAACATAAATGAGCAGGTCAACGAGGCATTTGGCAAAAACGGCATAGTTGTTCCTTTCCCTCAGGTCGATGTTCATACAAAGTAAAATATATAAATTCGTCAACCGAAAAGCGTTTTGCTTTTCGGTTGATCTGTTTTTGAAATACAATTTTGCTTGTTTGTTGATAATTATGTGGATTGTGTTGATTTGTTTTTTATTCTTTGATATTCTTTGTTTAACAAATGCTTCGGGAGGTATCAAAAAATGAGATTGGAAAAAACAAATGTTACAGAGCACCTTGTAGGTGAGATGCAGACGGCTGAGACAGTATATGAAAATTCCTTTTCGTCGGATGAGTCGGACGGGAAGCTCGTTACAGTATATGGGGAGTTTGAGATTCGTGACGGGGCATTGCGTACAACAGCGAAGAGCGGATATTCAGTTGCTGTTCTTGATATAGGAAACTTTACCGATTTTGTTTTTGAGGTCGACTTTGTCAGTCACACGGGTGGCGGCGGTATAATCTTTCTATGCGACTCCGAGAGGGCGAAGCTGAAGCGCTATGAAGATACGACAAACGGATACATGGCGTATATCGGCAATGACGGCACTTTCGGTGCTATCGGCTGTGCTTCTCCGATAGGCAAGTGGAGCGGCAATTTTGCTGTCGGCAACAAGGACAGCATTAAGGCGGGTGCGGATCTGCATCTTTATTTGCGTGTCAGCGGTGACTTTTTCATATATACCGTGACAGATATAAAAACAGGTGAAGAGGTTTACAGATACGAGTACAGAAAAGCTGACAGCAGATACGACCATGCACCGTATGAGACGGGTTCTGTTGCTCTGCGCATGAATAACGACGGCGGTGTCGGAGGCTTTACAAATATTAAATTGCGCAGAATGAAAAAGCCGAAAGCATCCGAGAGCACTGTGCTCAAAAGAGGACAAAAGCTTGAGTGTGCGCTCATTGCTGCCGAGAGTGAGGAGCTTGTTACGCTTGTTGATGAAAACGGCAGCGGATATGCTTTCTCATTCGATGCAAGCGTGGAAAGAGCGCTTGTGTACAGCTACGATCACGGTGAATTTTTCTATCTCGCAGAGCACGCAATGAAGATAACAAAGGGCAGGGAATACGCCTTTGCGGTAACTAATGAAAACTCGGTAGTGTCATTTTATTTTGCTGACATGACATATCCGATATTTCAGGCAAAAGCGGTAAAAAATACAGATTATATCATAGGCTCTACCGCACCCGTAAAAGCTACCGTAAGTGACTTCACGAGCACATATACCGGCAGAACATACACAAATCCTGTCGCACACGGAGCAGACCCAGAGGTGCTGTATCACGACGGCATGTATTACCTCTATAATCTTGACAGAACCGAGGAGCCGAACAGGGTGCGTGTCAGAGTATCATCCGATCTTGTAGTTTGGAGGGAAGCGGGATTTTGCTTTATCCCCGATGATAGCTGTCCTATAACCACCTTCATGAGTCCCAATGTCTTTTTCAAAGACGGCATTTTCTATCTGCTCATCGCATCTCACGTCGGAGGCACAGGCAGCTCGGACTACAGAGTTTTCTATGCGACAGCAGACTCTCCGACGGGACCTTTTTCGATGAAGGGCGAAAGACCCTTTGTAAATTACACACAAGAGATAGGGGGAGCGCCGTTTATAGATGATGACGGAAAGGTGTATCTTACTTTTGTGCGCTTTGGCGGCGGAAATCATGTTTATATTCAGGAAATTGAAGCAAAAGACGGTATAATAACACCTGTGGGCGAGGCGGTGCATTGCATCAGCCCAACAGAGCACTATGAAATAGATGAGTATGGAAGGATAAGTGAGGGCGGCGTTATTGTAAAGCATAACGATTATTACTATATGATGTATGCATCGGGTCACTTCAGAGGTCACTACGGAGAGGCGTACGCCGTAAGCCGTAACATCTTCGGTCCTTACGAGAAATACAAGTATAACGAAGCACTTTGCTACAACGCTTATGTTGACGGCGCAGGCGACTGCGTGTTTGTAAAGTCACCCGACGGAGATGAACTGTTTGTAGTGTATCACAGGCACACCAAGGTCGGTAACAAGGGTTATGACAGATGTGTGTGTATCGATAGGGTGTACTTTGTTCCATCCGAGGATGGCGGACCGGACGTACTGCGTGTGGTAGGTCCTACATATACTAAGCAGCCTGTGCCGAGGTTCGCTATGCAATGATCACGACATTTTATTGTATAAAAACAAAAGGGGCTGTCCCAAATGCTAACGCCACATAAGGAAGTAATTTGAAAATACATCGAAATACAACTTTATGGGCGTTACAAAGGCGGAAAGACAGCGTAGAAGGCAGAAATGCTTTTTACGCTGTCTTTCTTTATGTCTAAAAATAAAATCGCACATTCGTCATCTTGATAATCTCTTGCTACAATATAGGTACAAAGGAGGTTGAGCGTATGCGAAAGAAAAAATACTACTTAGCGATTGATGATTATGAGTACAGCGTTATAATCGACAGTCTGAACAATTTGCGAAACAAACTAATAGCAGACGGAAGATATACCGATGCAGTAGATGAACTCATTATCAAAATTGCACACGCACCTATTAAGAAATTCAAAATAAAGATGACGGAGGTTTAAGATTATGGCAAAGACAATATTTGAGCAGATGGGCGGTACATACGAACAGCAGGGTGATTATTTTATTCCTTGCCTCGCACTTCCCGATGAGGAACAAATTGAAATCGGTGTATGGGGACAGCGACACCTACGATACATCAAGCAACACCACAAGGTGCAATACACTAATCTGCTGACAAGTGGTAAGTTAAACGGATACCTCGCTGACATTGATAAGCAAGCTGAGGATATGTTTTTTCGGCTTGTAAAACAGATGGCAGAGCGTGAAGGCGTGACCGAACAACTCAAAGCGGATAATCAAATGGAATGGATTGCTCGCACAAATAACATCCGCAGCCGAGCCACAGAAATTGTTAATGCAGAGGTAATCTTCGTGTGATAATGTTCGCTAAATAAGACTATAACGCTACCAAATGCAAAATCGAGGGGGTAAGGTACAAACACCTTGCCCCTCAAGTTGTGTGCTTTGAAAATGGCTTAAAACAAGGTTTTTTCACCCCCAAAATTTCCACATCTGTATTTTGCTCTAAACATTTTCTGCTTATCAACAAGTGAAATCTTGAAAAATCATTGAAATTTCAGCGAAAAAGTAGTACAATATCTCCCGTCACATAAATCTAAATAATCAGAAGGCACAGGTATCCTTTTTCCATAGGGGTACTATACCCTTTTGTACATCTATCTATGAATTTGGCAAAAATGCAAATTCCTTATGATGGATGTACGGTGCGATACCTGTTCTGATTAGATTTGTGTGACAACAATCGGAGTTTGCGTTTTTCGGTGTGTGCGGCTTCGGTTGCACACACTTTTTTATTTTATGGAGGAAATGAAAATGAAAAGATTAACCACACTATTTTTGGCATTGTGTATGCTGTTTGCATTAACTGCTTGTGGCAACATAGGTGGGCAGAATGATGAGGATGTCGTAATCACTTTGGGTGATACCGGTGCTACAGTCGTTATCCCGGCCAATATGGGATTTGAAGCTCAAGAAAGTGAACAGAACGACTTTTATGGTCTTAGTGCAAATCAAGAATGGGCGATTATCGCTAATGTTGAACCGAAGAGCGATTATCCTAATTCCACCATTGCTGATTACGTTTCGTTGTATGCACAGGAGTATGATGGTACAGTGAGACAGGATCTTAGTGATAACTACTATTTTACATATAACTATGATATGGGTGAAGATGGAGTTTATTGCTACTTTACTGCCGTGAGAGAAAATGACAGTGAATTTATTCGAGTTGCGTTCTATTGTCGTGAGGAGTCTTGGGATACCTATCGTGATCAATTTCTCAATTGGTCGACCACGATAGAGTTCGGATATGACAATGCAGGTGCCACCAATAATGGAAATGAATCACAAGAGGATGCAAACGATGAAGACATTGCAATTCCTTTGGGCGATACCGGTGCTACCGTTGTTATCCCTGCGGATATGGGATTTGAAGCTCAAGAAAGTGAACTGAACGACTTCTATGGTCTTGGTGCAAATCAAGAATGGGCAATTATCGCTAATGTTGAACCGAAGAGCGATTATCCTGATTCCACCATTGCTGATTATACTTCTGCGAGTGCTCAAGCAAATGAAGCTACAGTAGGACAAGATTCTGATGGTAACTACTATTTTACATACGTCAAGGATATGGGCGATGGTGACATTTATAAGTACTACACAGCAGTACGAGAGAATGAAACTAACTATATCCGTGTAGCGTTCTATTGCTTTAATGATGCTTGGGATACCTACGGTTCACAATTTAGTGATTGGTCAACAACTATAGAATTTAAGTAATTGTTGGAGGTGGGTAGATGGCTTTAATAAAATGTTCTGAATGTGGAAAAGAAATATCGGATAAAGCAACGAACTGTGTGCACTGCGGTTGCCCCATAACTTCATCCCCTGCTAACAGCAATTCCGGTGGCACAAAACTGTCTCACGGTGCAATATCAAGTGAAGAAGCAATCGCACTGCTCAAGAAATATAAACCAAACTTTTTGGTTAGACTTTTCAAAAGTCAAGGTTTTTCTGGTTTACTCAGAAAATTTATCGGTATGACCATAGTATTCGTTGTAGGCGGTCGATTGGGCGATATTGATATGGAAGTAATAATCCCTATTCTTGGGGTTTGCTTTGTTTTGCTTTGGTTGGGAAGTTTGTATCCGTTGGTACACCTCAAAGGCTATTGCAGAAGACATCATATTGTCGAAGCAATCCGCAAGGATACCGGATATATGAATGTGGCGATAAATACTTTCAATGCTTTGCCTACTAAGAGAACACTGGCTTATGTCGGGAAACTCAATCCTTCGGCAGCACAAGAAATCGACCGGCAACTTTCTGAAAAAAAGAAATGATTGCTCCAAAACCCTGCAAGGCTTCCAAAACCTTGCAGGGTTTTTTGTGTCAAAAAACGCACAAACAAATTAGTATTCCCCACCTGCCGAAAAAATATTCAAAAAGTATTGACAAACATATGTTCTATGAAGTATAATAAAATACTCTCATAGGAGAGTTACAACTGAATACTGTTTTTATCACACGAAAAATACGTAGACGACATTAAGTCGGACAAGGTCTGCGATATACTAAGCGAAAATATCGCCGCTTCCGCCAATGCCTTTGGTACTGTTGGCAGACGGAAAGCGAATTAACAGTCCCGTCTTTGAATTTCAAAGCCGATACATCAACGTGATACCAAAACCACAAGGGATAAGTCTATCCTTTTGAGGTTAAGTCGGTATGCGTTTGGTGTATCGGCTTTTTTTATTTTTTTCGACTTAACAAAAAGTTTACAAAAAACTTTTTCAAAAATCGGATATTTCACCCCATCTCACTGCCTACTCATTGAGGGATAAAAAATTTTTGTGAATTTTTCGCAAAAAGGTTGCATTTTTACCCTTTTCGCTGGCTACTCCTTGAGGGGCAAAAAGCCGCTTGTACTTAACAACTGAATGACCGGCTGGATGGGATATGACTTTGCGATGACTTCTCTGATGGGAACGAGCGAGGCAACGCTGCGGTGGGACTCCGGGGCGTTATAGTGAAAGCTATAACTTTAGGCATATAAAAACGACATTCGGGTAGAACGGCAAAAGGAACAGAAATAACGGTAGCGACAATGTCGCATACCGTAACGAGCAGGGAAACTGTATTGACAGTTTCCGCCCGAATCGGCATACCCTGCCGATTACACTTTAGGGACACCCTAAAACCCGTTAAAGAAATCAAAGAAAGGATTGATGTTATGAATGAAATTAAGAACAAAAATGTTTTTATCCGTGTAAGCGAAAACGAGAAAAATCTCATTGAACGCAACGCTAAAAAGTGCGGACTTTCCGTATCGGAATATCTCCGTCAGCGTGCTTTGGGATATATGCCGAGAGCAGTTCTGCCCGAAGTGTTCTTCTCTTTCAATGAAAAATTGGATAAGCTTTGTGTGATATGCGAGGGCAAAATCTCAGTAGACACGGAGGAAAAAATTATCGCACTCATTGACAGTATTACAGAAGAACTGATACTGCCGAAGCGTGAAAAGGTGGTGGTGTGATATGGCAACAACGGGATTTTGGCCTGTCAAAAGCAGGCTGAAAGAAGTGATTGACTATGCGGAAAATCCCGACAAGACCATAGACAAAAAGTATGTGGACATCGATCTGTACGCCGCCTTACAGTATGCCGCTGACGATAAGAAAACAGATGGTATGTATGTGTCGGGTATCAACTGCAACGCAAAGCGAGCCTATGAGCGTATGATGGCAACGAAAAAACGCTTTGGCAAAGTTGGCGGCAACGTGGCGTATCACGGGTATCAGAGTTTTCAGTCGGGCGAAGTCACACCGGAAGAAGCACACAAAATCGGTATGGAAACCGCAAGGCGTATGTGGGGCGATACTTACGAGATTGTCGTTACCACACACCTTAATACAGATAATGTCCATAATCATTTTGTTGTAAATTCCGTTTCCTTTAAGACGGGCAGGAAGTTTGAAAATCATATTTCCGACCATTACAAGCTCCGTGAAATATCCGATACCGTGTGCTTGGAACACGGAAAAAGCGTATTAAAAGACGCTACCTTTTACGGTGGTGAAAAGAAAGATTATTGGATTAAAAAGAAAGGCAATATGACACACCGAGAGCTTTTGAAATCGGATATAGACAGTGCCATTGCTCAGTCAACCAACTTTCAAGCCTTTGAATATCGTTTAAAGGATATGGGCTATGCCATACAACGTGATATGAATTACGCTCATTATTCCGTAAAAGCTCCGAGTTGGAAAAGAGCAGTTCGTTTGGACAGTTTGGGTAAGGAATACACTCCCGCCGCTATCCGTGAAAGGTTGCTTGATAATCGAAACCGCATCGGGTATCTTCCGTTTCACAAGCCGAAATATGCACCGCTGATACTGTTTGAAATCGAGTACCGCAAGACGAGAAATATGGACGGAATACAAGTGATGTTTGCCCTTGTAATTGAGCTTTGCAAATTGATTACGGGTAACAATATCACACCGCAGTCACCGAGACCGCTTTCTCCCGAAATACGTCAAGAGGTCGTAAAACTGGATAAAACGCTGAAAGAATACAAGTTCCTATGTGAGAACCACATTGATTCTCCGCAGGAGCTTGTTTCTTTTATTACAGAAAAGCGTGAGCAGATCGGCGTATTGGAAAGCGAAAGGCAGTCGGTATACAACCGCAACCGTCATAAAAAAAGCGAAGAACTGAATGCACAGGCAAGAGAAATTACCGCAAAAATAAAGCCTTTGCGGGAGGAACTGACCATAGCAAAAGCAGTCCTTGAAAAGATACCGAAACTCAAAGAATTGCTTGAAACCGAAAGACAGATGGAAAACGCTGTCATTTATAAAAACAAAGAAAGAGGTTATGCACGATGAAAAATACAGAACAGTTAGTAAATGAAATGTTAAACCCGCCGAAGAAAAAGGCGGCTAATATCCCCGTAGGCAAACTTCACACCTTTGAGGGACACCCCTTCAAAGTCCTTGACAACGAGGAAATGGAAATCCTTACGGAGAGTATCAGAGAACAAGGGATATTATCTCCCTTGATTGTAAGACCGCTTGAAAAATCTCCCGATGAATATGAGGTCATATCGGGACACCGCAGATTGTACGCTTCAGTTAAGGCGGGGCTAACGGAAGTCCCTGCTTTAATCTATCCCCTTGACAGAAATGCGGCGGCGATTGCAGTAGTAGACAGTAATATCCATCGAGAACGGATATTGCCGAGCGAAAAGGCATTTTCCTACAAGATGAAAATGGAAGCATTAAAGGCACAGGGCAAACGAACGGATTTAACTTTGTCGCAACTTGCGACAAAGTCGGATACAGCCGCTGAAATCGGTAAAACGCAGGGCGAAAGCCGTGACCAAGTGTTCCGCTATATCCGTCTTACAAACCTTATCCCCGCACTCTTGCAAAAAGTAGATGAAGGTGCTATCGCACTCAGTCCCGCTGTGGAACTGTCCTATCTTTCCGAAGAACAGCAGAATATATTGCTCGACGCAATGAGCCTTAACGACTGTACCCCTTCCCACGCACAGAGCATCCGTATGAAGAAGTCGGCACAGCAAGGCACTTTATCTTCGGACAGTATCCATGAAATTATGTCGGAAGAAAAGGCAAATCAAATTGAGCATATCAGTTTTAAGGTGCGTGATTTAAGGGCATTCTTCCCGAAACACTACAACCAAAAGCAGATGACAGATACCATTCTAAAGCCGCTTTACGATTACAACAGAAAGCTGGAACGCAAGCGTAACAGCCGTGACGAAAGGTAAGGTGACAATATGAAGAAAATAGATATTTTACCGCACGATAAGGAAGTTTATGTTATTCCGCCTGCCCCCATTGACGAGAACGACTCTGACTGCCTTGCAGATTTTTTAATTCCCCGAAGCAATCATTGCATTTTCAATTATGAAAAAGTCCGCCGCTTCGGAGAGGACAATTTCACAATGAAAATCGGCGGTACAACCTATGAGGTATCCACCCATTTTAACCCAAAGGGCAGACAGTGTGTTTTGGAACAGTTTAAGGAACTGATACTGTCCGAAAAGCTGATTTGACAAATCGCACCATAGCAAAAGGCAACGGGGCGTAATAAAATAAATATGCTTTTGTTACGCCGTGTTGTCGGAAAGGAGAAAAATTATGACAACAGAAAACAAAATAAACGGGCAAACAATAAATAACGAACTCATCACAG